>NZ_JAUORR010000010.1:0-151184 GCF_030547945.1 Photobacterium sp. 1_MG-2023
CACCTGTTGCCTGCTCTCAGGTGACACAGGGAATCCAACCGCGGCCCGCGAACCTGAATCGGGCCGTTTTCATTGGTATAAGCAACCCTATGAGCAGCACCACCCGAAACCCTAATGTGGACGGAGTTCTAATGGTCCTGAATAAAAGGGAGAGTGAAAGCAGTTTTTATCTCAATGGATTGATAAAAAAGCAAAAGCGAGGCCAGCTGGCCTCGCTTTGTTAAACACTGAGATCAAAAACCATCAGTCCTCAATATAGTTCTCGATGCTTGGGCATGAGCAGACCAGATTCCGGTCACCGAAGACGTTGTCGACGCGGTTGACGGTTGGCCAGTATTTCGCACCTTTGGTGTGTGCCGATGGGAAGCACGCCAGCTCGCGGCTGTAGCTGTGGTTCCATTCTGCATCCATCAGGTCAACCTGAGTATGTGGTGCATTGACCAGCGGGTTGTCTTCCAGTGGCCATTCACCAGCCTGAACGCGGGCAATTTCCTGACGGATGGCGATCATTGCATCGCAGAAACGATCCAGTTCAGCCAGATCTTCCGATTCAGTCGGTTCGATCATCAGCGTGCCAGCAACCGGGAAGGACATGGTTGGCGCGTGGAAACCGTAGTCCATCAGACGCTTCGCGACATCTTCTTCAGAAATACCAGAGGCTTCTTTCAGCGGACGGATGTCGATAATACATTCGTGCGCGATACGGCCCTGCGTACCCCGGTACAGGACAGGGTAGTGGTCACGCAGACGTTCCATCACATAGTTTGCGTTCAGAATCGCCAGCTTGGTTGCCTGAGTCAGACCTTCTGAACCCATCATCGCGATGTAAGCGTAAGAAATTGGCAGAATCGATGCCGAACCCAGTTCAGCCGCAGACACCGCGTACTGAGAACCTTCTGTGGCATTTACAGATTCCACGTGACCTGGCAGGAAGGGAGCCAGATGCGATTTCACACCAATCGGACCCATACCCGGACCGCCACCGCCATGCGGGATACAGAAGGTTTTGTGCAGGTTCAGGTGCGATACATCGGAACCGATAAAACCAGGGTTGGTCAGGCCAACCTGTGCGTTCATGTTTGCACCGTCCAGATAAACCTGGCCGCCAGCCGCATGAACCAGTTCACACACTTCACGCACTGCTTCTTCGTAGACACCGTGCGTCGACGGGTAAGTGATCATGATACATGACAGGTTGTCGCGGTGTTTTTCAATTTTCGCTTTCAGATCTTCAACGTCGATGTTGCCGTTTGCATCACAGCCAACGACCACAACTTTCATCGACACCATTGCCGCAGAAGCCGGGTTCGTGCCGTGCGCAGAGCTTGGAATCAGGCACACGTTCCGGTGCGCTTCCCCATTGGCGGCATGATAACGCTGAATTGCAATCAGACCGGCATACTCGCCCTGAGCACCAGAGTTTGGCTGCAGAGAGAATGCATCGTAGCCCGTGACAGAGCACAGCATTTCAGACAGCTTGCTCGCCAGTTGCTGATAACCTTTGGTTTGATCCGCTGGCGCAAACGGGTGCAGGGCACCGAATTCAGGCCAGGTGACCGGAATCATTTCTGCCGCAGCGTTCAGCTTCATGGTACAGCTGCCCAGTGGGATCATACCGTGTGTGAGTGAGTAGTCTTTGTTTTCCAGTTTCTTCATGTAACGCATCATTTGCGTTTCGCTGTGATACTGGTTAAAGACAGGGTGCGTCAGGTATTCACTGGTGCGGCGGCAGTTTTCCGGAATTGCGGCGAACTCATTTGCTGCAATGTCGTCGGTAAACGCGGTGGCTTTCAGCGACTGGCCAGTGAAAATTTCCAGCAATTCTTCAACATCAGAAACCTGCGTGGTTTCGTCCAGGCTGACGCCCAGTTTGTCACTGTACTTGCGAAGATTGATTCCTGCAGCCAGCGCTTTTTTGTAGATAGCGTCGGTTTGTTTTGCCGTGTTGACGGTGATGGTATCGAAGAAGGTGTCATTCACCAGTTCAATGCCAGCGTTTTTCAGGCCAGCAGCCAGAATTGCAGTCAGGTGGTGTACGCGACGGCCGATTTTACGCAGGCCTTCCGGACCATGATACAGGGCATAAAATGCAGCCATGTTCGCCAGCAGTGCCTGAGCCGTACAAATGTTCGAGGTCGCTTTTTCACGACGGATATGCTGCTCACGGGTTTGCATCGCCATGCGCAACGCCTGATTGCCTTTAGCGTCTTTTGATACGCCAATGACACGGCCAGGCATGGTGCGTTTGTGAGCATCTTTGGTTGCCATGAAGCCAGCATGCGGGCCACCAAAGCCCATTGGAACGCCGAAGCGCTGTGCGCTGCCGATGACAACGTCTGCGCCCATGTCGCCCGGTGCTTTCAGCAGCGTCAGTGCCAGCAGATCAGAAGCCACAGCCACCAGCGTCTTCTTGGCATGTGCTTTTTCGATGATGTCAGACAGGTCGGACACGGCACCTGTTGTGCCCGGGTACTGAACCAGTGCACCGAATACATCGTGATTGTCCAGTTCTTCTGCTTTGCCGCGGATGATTTCGATGCCGATGTATTCGGCACGGGTCACAACCACATCAATCGTTTGCGGATGCAGGTCTGTCGAGACGAAGAATGTTTTGCTCTTGCTTTTGCTCGCACGCTGACACAGGGTCATCGCTTCTGCAGCAGCAGTCGCTTCATCCAGCAGAGAAGCGTTCGCCAGTTCCATGCCGGTCAGATCCATGATCATTTGCTGATAGTTCAGCAGGGATTCCAGACGGCCCTGAGAGATTTCTGGCTGATAAGGCGTGTATGCGGTGTACCAGCCTGGATTTTCCAGCACGTTGCGCAGAATCACGTTCGGCGTGAAGGTGTTGTAGTAACCCTGACCGATGAAACTGCGGTTGATGACGTTTTGGCTCGCAACGACTTTCAGCGCAGCGAGCATATCTGCTTCGCTTTGTGGCTGATCCAGCTTCATGGCTTCTTTCAGACGAATGGAAGCCGGGACAGTTTCTTCAATCAACTTGTCAATGCTGTCGACGCCGATGGTGTTCAGCATGGTGGCTTGCTGTGCTGCATTCGGGCCGTTGTGACGGGTGGCAAAGGCTTTGTCGTCACTGAGTGCATGTAAAAGGTTCATGTCGGTCATGGTTCTTTCCTGAACAGTTACTACACATTGCCAGCCAATTGCCGGCAATGGCGAGAAATCTCTTGGGTGGAAAAACGGCTTTCAATCCGAAAGCCGTGATGTTCCTTAGTCTTCAATCGTCGCCTGATACTGGTCTTGATCGATCAGCTTGCTCAGTTCTTCAACATCAGCAATCTTGATTTTAGCAATCCAGCCGCCTTCGAACGGTTCTTCGTTGATCAGCTCCGGGCTGTCCGACAGATCGTCGTTGATGGCAACAATTTCACCTGTAACAGGCGCGTAGATATCAGAGGCCGCTTTCACAGACTCAACCAGAGAGAAAGACTCACCGGCTTCAGTGCTGTCACCGACTTCTGGCAGGTCTACGAAAACCACATCACCCAGCAGGCCTTGAGCGTGGTCTGTGATACCCATGGTGATTGTGCCGTCGCCGTTGTCGCGTACCCACTCGTGGCTTTCAGTAAACTTCAGGTTGCTCATTTGAATCTCCTTGCGCAATGTTTCCGCATCTTTTGTTATTTATACCGGCAGGAGCAGGGCTTCCGCCGGTTGATTTCCTTCATCCGCTGCGATGTTAAATCACAGCGGCCTGATTAATGGTACAGCGGGAAGCGGCTGCACAGCTTTTGGACCTGCTGCTTCACGCGTTGTTCAACTTCACTGTTATCCTCTGGATTTGCCGCCAGGCCATCCAGCACATCACCAATCCATTCACCGATTTGTTTAAATTCGGCTTCACCAAAGCCACGGCTTGTCCCGGCAGGGGTGCCTAAACGAATGCCAGACGTGACCATTGGTTTTTCCGGATCAAACGGAATGCCGTTTTTGTTACAGGTGATGCCAGCGCGCTCCAGTGCTTCTTCAACCTGATTGCCTTTCAGACCCTTCGGACGCAGGTCGACCAGCATCAGGTGTGTGTCGGTGCCGCCTGTGACAATGTCACAACCACGTTCCTGCAGGGTTTCTGCCAGAACTTTGGCGTTGTGAATCACACGCTTGATATACAGCTTGAATTCTGGTTCCAGCGCTTCACCCAGTGCAACGGCTTTACCCGCAATCACATGCATCAGCGGGCCACCTTGCAGCCCTGGGAAAACCGCCGAATTAATCTTCTTATTGATGTCTTCGTGGTTGGTCAGAATCATGCCGCCACGAGGACCACGCAATGTTTTGTGCGTTGTTGTTGTCACCACATGTGCATGCGGCAGTGGCGACGGATGCTCACCAGCAGCAATCAGGCCAGCAATATGGGCCATGTCGACCATCAGGTAGGCATCGACTTCATCAGCAATGGCGCGGAATTTTTCGAAATCAACCTGACGCGGAATGGCCGAGCCACCTGCAATAATCATTTTTGGTTTGTGCTCAAGCGCCAGCTCACGTACTTGATCGTAGTCGATATCGCAGCTGCCTTGCTTCACACCATACTGGACGGCATTAAACCATTTACCCGACAGGGCAGGGCGTGCACCGTGTGTCAGGTGACCCCCCGCATCCAGAGACATGCCCAGAATCGTATCGCCCGGTTGCAACAGCGCCAGCATCACCGCCCCATTGGCCTGTGCGCCAGAGTGTGGCTGAACGTTGACGTATTCGCACTGGAACAGTTGTTTGGCACGTGAAATGGCAATGCGCTCAACTTCATCCACATGTTCGCAACCGCCGTAGTAACGGCGACCTGCGTAGCCTTCTGCATATTTGTTTGTCAGGCAAGTGCCTTGCGCCTGCATCACAGCCTTGGAAACAATGTTTTCGGATGCAATCAGCTCAATTTGCTGGTTCTGGCGGTTCAGCTCTGCGGTAATCCCGGCATTCACGGCGCCATCAACCTCAGCAAGGTTGGTTGAGAAGAACATCTCAAGATCATGGTTTTGGTATGAAGCTTTCATTTCACGTTATCCTCAATTCGCACTCTGAACCGGTCAATCAGCGCGGCTTGCAGAGCGGTGACTATTGTTATCGTCAGTGGTCACGCTTTGGCTTTCAGGTATGCATCTTGGTGTGCTTGCCTAACAAATGCGTAACATACGCTTCTATTGATAACGGATCAATCCGGAATTTCCAATAGTGGATATCTGTTCACTTTAGTGTCCGTAATCTTACGCAAACGTTTGCTTCTTGTCATGTAAATTTCTATGATGTGCACCAACTTTTCGGATTTTTCAGGTGAGTCATGGAAAGCTTCAACGTGCTTTTGACCCATGTAATGCCAGAGGTAGCAGGGTTTTCTGGCAAATTTTGAAATCAGTCCGCGTTTCATACAGCAACATTGAAATCTGTTTGGAAACCACAGTTGAAGGATAAATAAGATGATTTTTTGCACAAGGTTTCCTATTGGAAACTAAATTTCAAATTTGATGCATTGGTCATGTTTTTGTTATTAGCTTGCTTTCCTGTTGTGAATAGGGTGTGCCAGAATGTGCACAGAATCGCCATGGAGGGCAGAGATGAACAGTGATGACAATCATGTGGATCCATATCCATCGCTCACGGTAGCCAGGGATCAGGAAAACGACAAAGAATCCATTGAGCCTATGCAGTTAGGGAAGCGTCTGAAAGAGATCCGGATGGCGCACGGGCTGACACTGGAAGAAGCCAGTAAACGGACCGGTCTGGCCCGTTCGACATTGTCTAAGATTGAAAACGAACAGATTTCTCCGACTTTTCAGGCGATGCAAAAACTGGCCACAGGGTTGCAGATTGATATTCCGCAACTCTTTGCGCCCCCCAAACAAATTGTTGCAACGGGTCGCCGTGATATCACCCGGAAAGATGAAGGGAAACCGCACCCGACAACAACCTATGAACATGAGCTGCTGGCAACACAGCTCCGAAACAAGAAGATGATGCCGTTCAAGTCACGCGTTCGTGCCCGGCATTTCGAAGATTACCCGGACTGGATTCGCCATGACGGGGAAGAGTTTCTGCTGGTGCTATCTGGCAGCATCACTTTCTTTTCAGAGTTTTATGAACCGGTCCAGCTCGGGGAAGGGGATTCGGTGTATTACGACGCGACCATGGGCCACATGCTGGTGTCGGTGAGTGAAGAGGATGCCCAGATTTTGTGGGTGACCGCATCTTAACCAGAGAATCTTTTGAATTAAATCAATAGGGGCATTGGGTTCTGTCGCATTTTGTGACCTGCTCGGTTGAGTGACTGGAAACTTTGTCTACTATTGGAAATATGAAAACATTTTCGCTACATGCTGTCTTCATGAGAGCAACATCTTCGCAGTGATCGCCTGATTGAGGCCGTCACAAGAATTGATGGAACAACCGCAGTGCGCGGTGAATGGAGTAAAAATCAATGTCTCAGGATCTTCTCGTAACACCTCTGCATGCCCTGCATATTGAAATGGGCGCTAAAATGGTTCCGTTTGCGGGCTATGATATGCCGGTTCAGTACGCACTGGGCGTGCGGAAAGAGCACATTCATTGCCGTGAATCTGCCGGCCTGTTTGATGTGTCGCACATGGGTCAGCTGCGTTTACATGGTACGAATGCCGCCAAAGCGCTGGAAGCACTGGTGCCAGTTGACATCATCGACTTACCTGAAGGTAAGCAGCGCTACGCATTTTTCACCAATGAAGCGGGTGGTATTCTGGACGACCTGATGGTCACCAACTTTGGTGATCACCTGTTTGTGGTTGTGAATGCGGCCTGTAAAGATCAGGATATTGCACACATCAAAGCGCACCTGCCTTCGGATGTCACGCTGGAAGTGATTGAAGATCGCGCGTTGCTGGCGCTGCAAGGCCCGAAAGCAGCAGCGGTTCTGGCGCGACTGAATCCTGCTGTCAGCGAGATGCTGTTTATGGATGCCATCAAGCTGGAGCTTCAGGGGGTTGAATGTTACGTCAGCCGTTCCGGCTACACGGGTGAAGATGGTTACGAAATTTCAGTTCCTTCTGCACAGGCGGAAGCACTGGCGCGTACGCTGTTGGGTGAAGAGGAAGTGGAGTGGATTGGTCTGGGTGCGCGTGATTCGCTGCGTCTGGAGTGTGGCTTGTGTCTGTACGGACATGACATCGACACCACGACAACACCCGTAGAAGCAAGCCTGTTGTGGGGCATCAGCAAACCTCGCCGTGCAGACGGTGAGCGTGCGGGCGGTTTCCCGGGTGCTGAGCTGATTCTGAAGCAGATCGAAACCAAAGATGTGTCCCGTAAGCGTGTGGGTTTGATTGGTCAGTCCAAAGCGCCGGTTCGCGAAGGCAGTAAATTGTTTGACGCGAACGATAACGAAATTGGCATTGTCACCAGCGGCACTTTTGGTCCGACTAAAGAAGCACCGGTTGCCATGGCGTATGTCAAAACTGAGTTTGCCACGATTGGTACTGAGATTTTTGCAGAAGTTCGCGGTAAGAAACTGCCAATGACTGTTGAGAAGATGCCGTTTGTCCCGCAACGCTACTACCGCGGTTAATCGGGCACGCTTGTATCATGTGCGGGCACTGCTCAGATGCCTGTTCATGATCTTCGTAAAAGCGGAAAGTTCAGAACGACAAAAGGAGCGCCTAGCGCTCCTTTTGATCTGATACTGAGTGAAAGTGTTAGTGATCAAGCATGTTATAAGCTGATGTAAACATCAGGCTGAATCCGTCCTGAGTGATTTCCTGAGGTGTCAGCTCGGCTGCCTCTAAACGTCGGTAACACTCACACAAAGCTGCAATCACGCGCTCTTGCTCTTGTTTGTTCAGTAATTCTGCGTTCATTTTTTGCTCACTTTTGATTTTTGCTTTTATTCTTCAGGCTCATACGGCAATACGAAAACCGTTTGAGATGCAGAAAACGCTGTGATTGTCTTTGTTCAGGATGGGGCACAAAGCATATGACAGCTATTTCTGTCGGTTACATAACTTGTGATACAGAATAGTAAGTAAACCGAAAGCCATTGTCAGGAGCAGGTCAAACCTGTTCACTGACAATGACTATCAAAATCAAAGATTAATACCGCTGATTGATGTCGTGCAACTTATTCATGAAACGCTGAATCTGAGTTTCATTGTTATTGTGGAATTCAGAGGTGGTCTGATTGATCACTGTGTCCGGATCTTCATTCAGGGTATGGAAGCGATAGGTGTTGTGGAAATTCACATCCACACTCACCTGACCATCCGATAAGCTCACGCTGTATCCGTCATAGCTTTCTGTACAGATGATATCTTCCAGCTGCTTACCATTTTCAATCGGCTTTCCCTGAGTTTTCACTTTCTCATAGACGTTCAGCAGGGTTCGGATATCGACACTGTTTTTCATCTTGGCCTCCCATTCGAAAACGCCATCCTTTCTTAAATTTAGGTGTTCGGTAGATGCTTGCAAGTGAATTTGCAAGGAGGTTAATCTGGATCAAATTCCGTTGTAACATTTAAATTACATGGCGTTGTTCAGCAGACGAAACACTTGCTCAGACTATTTCAGAACAAGGTAGTGACCTCTGTAAAAGCGCGTGTTAATTTGAGTGACATCACAATAACTAAACGGAATTTTACTGATGTTCAAGCAGCTTACTGAGGCACAACTCGATCCGATTTTATCCCTGACGCAATTGTTCCGCGCAGATGCCCGTCCAGACAAAATGGATCTCGGCATAGGGGTGTATAAAAACAGTGCCGGCGAAACGCCGATCATGCAGGCCGTGCTGCAAGCCGAGCAACAACTGCTGGAAACTCAGAAAACCAAGGCCTACGTTGGCCTTGCCGGGGATGAAGTCTTCAATCAGTCGATGATGGATCTGCTGATTCAGGGCACCTCGGCCCATGGTCGGGCAGCCGCTGTTCAGACACCGGGTGCCAGTGGTGCACTGCGTATGCTGGCCGACCTGATGCGTTTGGCACAACCGGACACCACGGTCTGGATTTCAAACCCGAGCTATGTGAATCACAAGCCAGTGATGGAAGCTGCGGGTCTGAACGTGAAGTTTTATCCGTATTTTGACCCTGCGACTAAGCAGGTGAATCGTGATGCCATGCTGACAGAACTGGCAAAAGCCGGTCCGAAAGATGTGGTACTACTGCATGGTTGCTGCCATAACCCGACGGGTGCCGATATTGCGTTTGAAGACTGGCAGGCGATTACAGAGCTGGCGAATCAGAATGGTTTCCTGCCATTTGTCGATATCGCATATCAGGGCTTTGGAGACGGGCTGGAGCAGGATGCAGCCGGACTGCGTTATCTGGCTGAACATGTTGAAGAAATGATTGTGGCGACCTCTTGCTCGAAGAATTTCGGTTTGTACCGTGAGCGGACTGGCGCAGCGATCGTGATCAGTGATTCACTGAAAGAAGCCCAGAAGGCGAAAGGTCGTATTTTGCAACTGGCCCGTGCGTCTTACACCATGCCGCCTGATCATGGTGCCGCACTGGTTGCGACGATTCTGAACGATGAAGCATTAACGGCAACCTGGAAAACAGAGCTGTATGACATGAACCAGCGCCTGTTACGCTTACGTGCCGGACTGACGCAAGCTGTGCGCGATCAGGGGTCGACTGATTTTGACTTCATTGAAAAACACAAAGGCATGTTCTCTGTCACTGGCCTGAGTCCGGAGCAGATTCTGAAGATGCGTGAGCAATTCGGGATTTATGCCGTGGGCGATGGCCGGATTAATATTGCAGGCTTGCAGGAAGATAAACTCGATTATCTGGCGACAGCACTGCTGAGTGTCAGCAAATAATCAGCCGAGTCTGAAGACGAAAGATGATGACAGCAGAAGGAGCCGAAGGGCTCCTTCTTTGTTTTCAAAAGCGCTATTGTCCCGACGATGGATCCGGAAAAGTGAACATGGCCTGAACCGGATAATGGTCCGACAGATCGCTGTAATAGCCATTGTGCCAGTATTCGCCTTCAGGCAATGGCCATTTGCCTTTCAGATAATGCCAGTACCATTGCTCGTGAGACTGCAGCTTGATCACTTGCATGGCTGTTGATACTGAAGGTTGCAGGTAATCGCCATGCCACAACACGTAGTCCAGGGTGTCGTTGTAATTCAGAGAATAGCCGTCACGATAGGCGCCCGATTTTGTAACCCAGTTATATTTGGCTGAAAAGCTGCCCACCGAATCATCGGGAAAATTGAGTTTGCTGTGAGTGGTGGCGAGCATGTCCTGAATCTGATCCTGACGACGCCATTCAACGTTCAAATCACCGGCAATGATGACAGGCTCTGTGGCAGGGATTTGCTCCGCAGCAATAAAGCGTTGCATTTCCGCTAACTGAGCCATCCGGACCGGATGTTCCTTGTCGGGATTATCGGTGCTGGATTGCAAATGCGTGCCGAGCACGTGAAACCGCTGGCCGTTTTTCTCGAGAGTGATATAAGCAAATCCTTTATTGGAATAGTAATCCCAGGTGCCTCGCTCACTGGCCTGATAGACATGGGCTTTTTGGCTCAGAATCGGATAGCGGGAGAGAATTGTGACGCCCCCGCGAACCACGACAATCGAATTCGAGCAGTCACCGGTGAGTGCATCCCAGCCCTTGCCGCTGCAATCCAGGCCGACAACCGGCGTTTGATAAGGATAAAGTATCCCCAATTTACTGAGCATGTTTTCGGAATCTGCATTATACGCTTCGTTGATGATCAGGACATCTGGTGTGTTGCTGAGTGCTTCGATGGCTGATGGAATACGCTGCGCACGGTTTGCCTGATCCCAGTCACCCAATGGCAGTTGCATGGTGTTATAAGCCATGACATTCAGGGTTTCTGCAAATGTCGCAGCAGACAGCAGCAAACAGGCTGCGCCTAAAACTTTCTTCATTACTTCTTTCCTGCTTCCGATTGATTTTAGGGGTTAATCTCGAGGAAAGAGCATAGAAGCGAATATGTTAAATCAGTGTGAATTATTAGTGAAACTTGATGCGTACAAGCAAAACTGTCAACCGAAATGAGAAGTGCCTCGAAGAAACTATTTCGTTGAAAGCAGGTAAGATGCCAGCGAGGTGGCGTCAAGACAGGCCATGATGCATTGCGTTTCAAGGCGGTGGGGCAGGCTGTTCAGGAAGGAAGGTGGGCCCGCTGAACGAATGGGTGCAGGCCGAGCGATCAGCACTGCCAGATCTGGGGAGCGAGTGTCGCCGCCTGAGTCGTCAGCCATGCAGTCATGGCGTGTTCGAGTGCTTGCTGATTGGGCAGAGGAAAAGCACACACATCACTGATCAGAACATGATCCGGTACATCCGGATGGGTGAATAACATGCCGCAAGCAACAGGTTTACTCTGAAAAAAACCCACGAATAATTGCGCCGGGCTGGATTCATCCAGCATGATTTGAGTCAGAAACTCAATGATGGCTTCAGCATCCTGTTCGTCCCACTGGCTCGCCTGAACCAAGGCATAACGGATCGTCAGCGGGTGGCAATCCACCGGATAAATACTGAGCAGTGATTGTGGGGTTGTGGCAGGTGCTGGCTGGAATGGGACAATATTTCGGGCTTGCTGTGATGTCTGATACAAGGCCAGCCCTTGTTTGCTGAGCGATGTCGGAAACTCAGCTTCAGTGATGTGACTGCCCATCCAGGCGTTTTTCAGCGTAATTAATTGAGTCACTTGAGCATGCATAGGTTTTGGCTTCTTCTGAATTCAGCCCCAAACATACAGGAAAGCGCTGCACGAGGGTATGCTAAATTGCTGAAAAAAGATCATTCAAGGCTCAATGCTTGTCGAAGTAGTCTTTATTGCGGATATATTTATGCATGTAATGATAAGTGATCGGCCTGAGAAGCCAACTGACTAAAGATTTGTACAGTCGGTTTGGCGTTGAAATGTTGTCATAGATTTTTTCATTATGAAGCCACAGCATTTTTCCCACATGCCAGTACAGCAGCGGAATCGCCGGTAAGAAAGTGACGATATCCAGATCGCAGCAAATCCTGTAGGTGCAGTGCTGATAGCTGTACGCCCGTTTAAAGCTCCAGAAGCCTGCGGCGGGTTGTCCGAAGGTCACAATCCGTTTGATTGCGTCCGGAAACTCGAGGCCAAGTCGCTCTGCGGTTAATACCGCCATGGCACCGCCCGAGGAGTGACCCGTTAAAGACACGCGTTTTCCCTGCTGGATCAGTGGCGCTAACGTGTTCCGGATTTGCTGATATAAGGACTCCGCCTGAAAGTGGCGTGCATCAGTTGCCTGAAGAAAGTCGGCTTCCTGAGATGCCGACATGGACGGACGCGATTGCTCATAAGGATTGCTATCGACTTTGCTGCTTTGCTGAAGTAAAAAGTGGTAGCCCCAATGCACATGATAAGAGCGTTTACCGCTGATCATTTTTTTGGGAAAACAGGCAAAATTGAGCAGCCAGTCCCACAGATTCTGCGACCCCTTAAAGACAACAATCACCTCGTTTTTCTGACCCCATAAGACCCGGATGATGGTGCGTCCCCAGCGGTCTGTGATATCGCGCCTGCCTTCGGCCTCGAAGCCATATTGGATATGGTCAAAATCCGCGGGGTAGGCTTCCCGGCACAGGATCGCATAGCGCTCGTACTGATAGCGTTTAAGTTTCTTCATATCTGCCGGAAGGGATACCTCTGAATCACAATTCACTTCAGCAGCTTAAATTGTGAATATCGCAAATTCATGACAATGCGGTGCTCCGAAAAATTTTGTCTACACTTGAGCCAGAACGCGCTGTCAAAAATATGAATGTCGTCAATCAGTAAGCGCATCAGAGGAGTTTCAGAGAACAAGTCTATGCATGCTTGTTTTTTGTTCAAGATGCTGTCATTTTGTGTGGGTAAACTATGCGTATCAGGTATTGTGCGTAGGATGCGCCTGACTGTTGAGGGCAGACAACCTGGGTGCGGCGCCCGGGAAGTTACAAGGACAATTGTGATTGAGAAGCCAATTTTAGGAGAATGACTGATGGACAACGGTTTACAAAAGGCTTTAGAACAAAAGTGGACTTCACCCGTATTTGACCCGACTGCTTATTTCAAACCCGTGGAAACCTGGATGCAGGTTCACCGTGTTTGGGAATCGATCGCAGCCAAGCAGTTTAAAGCAGCAACACACGACAGTTTCGACAACGCGCTGAAAAATATTGAAGCAGCAGACAAAGCCTTTCATGAAAAGGTGCAGCAGACGAAAGAGCAGGGACTGGTGTTTCCTTTCGATATGATGCAGTTGGCCAGCGACAATATGGTTGCGGGCTGGAATGCCATGGCGGGTCTTACTGAAGAAAGTTCGGTTGAGCAGATTGAGCTTCTGGAAGATGCACTGGCTCAGAAAGCCGTGGAATGTGAGAAAGCCCTGAAGGCGAAACAGACAGCACAGCGGAATCAGCGGAAAGCCAAAACTGATCTGGATGCTGCCAATGAAAAGCTGAAAGCATTGAATGAGGATCTGAAGGCATCTAAAACCGAACTCGATTCTGAAAAGAAATCGGTGAAAAAGCTTCAGTCTGAATGGCAGACAGAACAGCAAAAGCTTATCAAAGAAAATGATTTGCTGAAGAAGCAGGTGGCTGAATTACAGCAAAAGCAAGCGGCGTTAGCGAAAGTTTCAGACGCCTCCTGATATTCCACGATACGTCAAAAAGAGTGAAGGGCGCCCTCGGGCGCTTTTTTTGTGGTTCGGATACGCGCAGAAAGGGCAACCGGACAGGCACTCAGGCGCTGAATATCGGGGGAAAGCATCCATCCTGACCGGTTGCCAGAAACCCAAAAACGACGGAGTAAGTCGCTCATTTCCGGATGGAAAATCAGCTGTCCGCTGTCACACGCCGGTTTCATGGTGATTTAATTTAGACTAAAATAGGGAAACAAAAAATTGAACAGTTGAAACAAAAAGGTTCCTCTTTTTTATGAGCGGTCAGCGCCTTAAAACTCAATTTCAGCGTCTTTACACCCATTTTTCCGGTCAGGACAGCGATACTAACCTCCAGGATATCTCCGAAATATTGTTCTGTACGCGGCGCAATGTGCGGATGGTCATCAATAAAATGGTAGATAAAGGCTGGATTGAATGGGAACCGGCGATCGGCCGGGGAAAGCAGTCCCGCTTGGTTTTCCAGAGTACAGATACTGAACTTCAGTATCATCATGCCCGCAAGCTGGTCGCTGATGGCAAGCTGGAACCGGCACTGGAGGCGCTGGGGAACGACGCCAACCGGCTGGCACAGCTGATTCAGGAGCAGCTTGGGCTGACCACACAGAAAGGACGGCAGATTGTCCGGGTGCCTTATTATCGGGCGTTTACCAATCTGAATCCGCTCCGGCCACTGCGCCGATCCGAGCAGCATCTGGTTCGGCAGATTTTCAATGGCCTGACCCGGATGAATGAGGAAAAAGAGGAAGTGGAGGGCGA
Organism: Photobacterium sp. 1_MG-2023; assembly: GCF_030547945.1. Taxonomy (NCBI): domain Bacteria; kingdom Pseudomonadati; phylum Pseudomonadota; class Gammaproteobacteria; order Vibrionales; family Vibrionaceae; genus Photobacterium; species Photobacterium sp. 1_MG-2023. The sequence continues at coordinate 14,430 of NZ_JAUORR010000010.1, forward strand.
TCTGGCCCATCACTGGGAATCATTTACGCCGCGGCACTGGCGATTTTATCTGCGTCCGGCGGTTCGTTTTCATGATGGCAGTCTGCTGGACAGCCAGGATGTGTTAGTCAGCCTGGAACGGCTGAAATCACATCGCTTATTCCGTCATCTGGAGACAATTACTTCACCGTTTCCGAACACCATTGATATTCGTTTAAGTCATGATGATCGGCGGTTGCCTGATTTGCTGACGAACATTATGGCCGTCATTCAGCCCGCAATGCTGGATACTGCCAGAGAAGCCGAACTGTTTCCTGTCGGCACCGGGCCTTATAAAGTGGTCCAGAATGATAAACAGCGATTGATTCTGGAAGCCTTTGATCAATATTTTGGATTCAGAGCGCTGATTGATGTGGTTGAAATCTGGATTCTGACCGGCGTTACAGCGTGCTACCTGCAACCCAGTACGGATAAAATCGCCACACCGGTCCATGAAGTGCCCGAGCGGTTAACGCTCGATGAAGGCTGTAATTATCTGCTGATGAATCGGGTGAACGGTCTGGCCAGTGATCCGGAATGGCTGGCTTACTTCCAGAGCCGGCTTGGCCCGGTGCCTTTATTGTCGCGGATGAACCCCGGTGAAATTGGCGAAATCCGATTGATCAATGCCTATGGTCTTTTACCGGGCTGGACAGACACCAATCCGCTCATTTCACCAGCGCCGGTTCCTGCAAAGCGCATGGTTACTCTGGCATTTCCGCAGCATCACCCGGTTTATCATGAAGTCGCCAGAGCCATCGAAAGTGTGCTGGCTGAAGATGGCTTACGACTGAAAGTCATGGAAATGAGCAATACAGATGTCCTGATGGGGAAACATGCGGAAAAGATTGATCTCTGGCTGAATGGTATGAGTATGAGCCATCACAGGGATGATGCATTTCTGGCATGGTTTTATAGTTTTGACCATATTTTCCGTGTGATGCCAGAAACAGAATTTGAGGCACTGGATCAACAAGTGGTTCACTGGCGGGCAATGGCGTCGCAGCCTTGTCCGAGCCATGACATTGGTTCGATTCTGGTTCGGAGCGGGCAGGTGATTCCGCTGTTTCATGCCTGGCTGGGCGTAAACAGTGCCGGGCCAGTGCAAGGCATGGAGCCAAATTCGATGGGATGGTTTGATTTCAAATCGGTATGGCTCAAACCGGGATCAACATCCTGACCCCGGCAGATGAGGAAAGCTAAGTTATTGGGTGGTTTTCATGGTGGGTTGATCATCCCTCGAATCCCAGTCTTGCTCACTGAACCAGTTGCCAATCGGACGCCAGACGGTATCCAGAATGGATTTATACCAAGGGGCTTTTTCAGAGGCTTCCGCAGCCAAAATGGGTTGGACGGTGATCAGGCTGTCCCCCATATACCATTCGACTTTACCCACCTGCTGCCCTTTGGCAATCGGGGCTTCAAGGTTACTGTTATAAAACACCTGATGCTCTAAATTGGTTCGCTGACGCCGGGGCACGGTAATCACACCGCCATCCCCCAATTCGACCTGAACATTCGAAGGCGAACCGTACCAGACTCTGGCTTTTTTCAGCGTTTTGCTATCCAATTTCGGATTGAGATCCTGATAAAACCGGAAACCCCAAGTCAGAAGTTTTTTGCTTTCATTTCGGCGCGCGTTGACATCTTCAGTGCCTAACACCACCGCAATGAGCCGCATGTCACCCTGAATCGCAGAAGAAACCAGGCTATAGCCAGCTTCTTTGGTGTATCCGGTTTTCACCCCGTCGGCATTCAGGCTGGCATCCCAGAGCAGCGGGTTCCGGTTGCCCTGTTTGATATTGTGGTAGGTAAAGGATTTCAGTTTGAACAAATCGTAGATCTCCGGCATGTCCTGAATCAGGGCCCGGGTCAGCAATGCCATGTCGTAAGCTGAGGTTGACTGAGAGTCACTGTCCAGCCCGTGCGGATTCGTGAAGTAGGTATTTTTCATCCCGATTCTTTCCGCTTCGCGATTCATCATTTCAATAAACGCTGAAGAATGCCCGGCGATATGCTCTGCCAGTGCAACAGTGGCATCGTTCCCGGAAGAAATAATGACACCGTGGTTCAAATCATCAACCGTGACTTCATCCCCAATGTTCAGGAACATGATTGAAGAACCGGGAAATTTTTTCCCCCAGGCATTTTCACTGATCACAACTTTGTCATCCTGATGGATATGCCCGGCTTTCAGTTCCTTTCCGACGACATAAGAGGTCATGATTTTGACAAGGCTGGCGGGGGCGTGAGGCTTGTTTTCATCACTTCCGGCAATGACCTGACCGGACTCATAGCTCATCAGAACCCAGGCATCTGCCGCAATCTCGGGCGGACTCGGCATGATCGTCTCATCCGCCTTCGCAGGCGATAACCAGAAAACCGGCAGGCTAAAAGCCCAGCACAGCACAGCGGGTTTTAAGCACGTTTTCTTCATATTCCAGTGTCCCCATCGGATGACGTCGACTTACTTTCAGCTTAGTCAAAACTCTGTTCCTGAGGATAATTTTTACATGGGCGGCTAACATGAAAGTCACAGGAAACCTCACGCTGATGCATGTCATCATTCATTGATGCGAGGATTGTTATTTATTGATTCATGTATCAAAAAGAAATCAAGGTTTTCATACATTTGTTTGCGTTTTGCGATAAATGTGTAACTTTATCGCAGCACAATCATGTCATGACACCGGATGAAAGGAACCAACTGCCATGAAGCGCAACGCAATTTTGCTGGGATTACTGACTTTGGGAGCGGCGGCAAATGCATATGCCGAGATCAGAAATGGTGATTTTGAAGACTGGAATCAAACCAGCGCGGTGGGTTGGACGACGGTCGACTCGGGCATTCGTCTTCGTGAAACCAACCAGCAAGTACGTTCCGGCAATCGAGCGGCTGAGGTTACGGTGATGACGGGCGCGCAGGATGCAACGGACCTGCGCCAAAGTATTCAGGTGACTGCGGGCCAGACGTATGACTTTTCAGTCTGGGTCTTACATACCGAAGGGCAGGTGGCGGCCCGTCTTTATGTGGATGGTTATCAGGGCTACTCATTGCCTGCGAATACAGGCCAGTGGCAGCAGTTAACGTATCGTTATACTGCGTCTGTGAGTCAAACCATTGAAGTTGGACTGCGGTTCTACGATCAGCCTGGATTTGACGGCGCAGAAGTGGTTTATGTGGATCAGTTTTCACCCGCTGAAAACGCAGGAGAAGCAGGGAATCCACCGGAGTCGGGCAACGGGATTGAAAACCTGTCGAGCTACTACCAAAGTGCTGCCGGATTGAGTGGCTATGCGCTTAAAACAGCGCTTCATCAGATTATTCAGAATCACAGCGTGCAGAGTTACGGCGATCTCTGGACCTTTTATTATTCCGGCGACCTTGATTCGAGTTATGAAAAAGACGGCAGTATTCTGGATATTTACTCCGAAAAGCCAGCCGGGGCAGATACTTTCAGTTTCTCTCCAGGCAATGATCAGTGTGGCAGCTATCGTGGAGAAGGGGACTGCTATAACCGCGAACACAGCTTCCCCCGCAGTTGGTTTGGTGGGGCCGTCAGCCCGATGAATACGGATGTTCACCATATTTTCCCGACCGACGGTTATGTGAATTCGAAACGGAGCAGTTATCCTTATGGCGAAGTGATCAGCGCCGTTTATACCTCATCGAATGGTTCGAAATTGGGTGCAGCACGCGCAGGATTAGGCTATACCGGCACGGTCTTCGAACCGATTGATGACTTCAAAGGGGATATTGCCCGTGCCTATTTTTATATGGCGACCCGGTATCAGAATGTGATTGCCGGATGGGAGTCTCAAAGTAATTTTGGCGATGCAGTTCTGGATGGCAGCCGCGATCAGGTTTTTGAAGACTGGTTTTTAGTCATGTTATTAGACTGGCATCAGCAGGATCCGGTTAGCCGGAAAGAAAGGATTCGGAACGAGGCCGCATATCTGTTTCAGGGGAACAGGAATCCCTTTGTCGATTACCCGGCATTTGCGGCCGAGATTTGGGAAGACTGAATCTTGTCTCAGTGGCGCAGGACCAGAATCGGTCCTGCGCTTGTCGGGCTTGCCTTCTTTTAAGGCTGCTGATAGGCCAGATTCAGATGATTCTGACCTGACATAAATGCCACATGTAAATCAATCAGATGTTTCGATTCTTCTAACCACTTTTCATTGTGTTGGTGCTGGCAAAAATCAGACATGGCCACAACCAGCCGATCCAGTTTTTTCAGCGCCCAGCGTCTTGCGTCCGGTTGAAGGGACGTTTCAGTACTCATTGCCTGTAATTTGGCATAGGCAAACTGGAGATAGTTGTAACCCTGATCGGCATCGCCGAGATCGGTGTAATAGATACTGAGCCGCTGACAGGCGTCTAACCAGTAAGCCAGTGCTTCGCTGTCATGCGGCGTTTCGAGTTGCATAAATACACGGTCTGGTACCCGATGCACGCCACGGCGCAGAATATCAATATCCCGGTGATTGCCGCGCTCGTACCAGGCTTTGAGGTCGGTTAACCAGATGTTCAGATTCATGCGACTTGCTCCTGTGTGTGATCATAGTGGGCAACAAAGTGGTTGTCGCCAATTTGACGATATCCAGCAATGGGTTGAAGGCTGAACTGACGAATTTTTTCAGCATCCAACGCATAATTGGGTTCATGATCCACCAATTGCTGGAAGGGAAGATCCGGATTGGGCATGGCTGAGATCAGCAATTGCGTATACGGGTGCGCGGGTTGGCGAAGAATGGCTTGTGTGTCACCCCGCTCAACAATTTTCCCGCGATACATCACCGCCGTTTCTTCAGCGATGTAATGTGCTGTTGCCAGATCGTGTGTGATATATAAGAAACCAATCCCCAGTTTTTGTTTCATTTCTTTCATCAGATTCAGAACCCCCAAGCGAATTGAAACATCCAGCATGGAGGTGGGTTCATCGGCCAGAATCACCTTCGGATTGACGGCTAACGCTCTGGCTAAATTGACCCGTTGTCTTTGTCCGCCGCTGAGCTGGTGCGGATATTTGGTGAGATCATCGACCGGCAGTTCAACTTGCGTCATCAGGGATGCCAGTTTGTCACGAAGACCGGATTGACTGACCTGCTTGTGGATCAACAAGGGCCGGGTGAGATGATGTGCGATGGTATGCGTGGGATTCAGAGAGCCAAACGGATCCTGAAAAATCATTTGCACCTGACTTCGATATGATAGCAATTGCTTACGCGATTCAATGGTCCGGATATCCTGACCATGAAAGAGAATTTCACCGGAAGTCGGGGCGTGTACTTTGGTGATCAGACGGGCACAGGTACTTTTTCCGCATCCGGATTCCCCGACCAGCGCCAGTGTCCGGCCAGCATGAAGCTGAAAACTGACATCATCAAGCGCCCGAAAAGTATCTGAATGGCTGAAGCCTCCGCCAGACTGGAAATCTTTGACGATATGCTTGAGTTCAATGACGGGCTGGCTCATGCGTTGCACCCCTCTGGGTTTATGTGTGATGGCGTCGCCTCAAGATGATGGATATCCGGAAAAGATGCCCACAGTTGCTGAGTGTAGGCATGCTGTGGGTTTTCCCGAATGGCACGAGCGGTGTTGACCTCAACAATTTGCCCCTGGCGCATCACGGCAATGCGATCACACAGCTGGGTCATCAGCGCTAAATCATGGGTAATAAACAGAATCGAAAAATCAAACTCACTGCGCAATTGGTAGATTTGCTGCAGGATTTCACGTTGAACAACGACATCCAATGCGGTGGTTGGCTCATCCATAATGATGAGCTTGGGATTCAGGCTGAGTGCAATTGCAATGACCAGACGCTGACGCATGCCACCGCTGAACTGGTGTGGGTAATCTGAAAGCCTTTCCGGTGGAATATTCACCAGCTGTAAGAGTTTTTCTGCTTTGGCGACCGCCTGTGCTTGTGTATAGCCCAGATGATGACGCATCACATCGCAAAACTGTTCCCGAACGGGGAGTACCGGGTTCAGCGAGTTCATGGCACTTTGAAATACCATGGCGATGTCTTTCCAGCGAATGGCCCCCATGGCACGGTCGGACAGGGGGAGCAAATCCTGATTCTGGAAGCGAATCTGACCATTGGTGATCAGTGCGGGTGGCTTATGCAGCCGGTTGATTGCAAAGGCAATGGTACTTTTTCCGCAGCCTGATTCACCAGCCAGCCCAAAAATTTCACTTTTGCCAATATCAAAACTGACACGATCCACCGCCGTAAAGTCTCCTTTATCGGTGATGTACGTCACCTCCAGATCCCGGACTTCAAGCAATGGTTCCGGGTGAAAAGCCTGCTCCATCATTCTCTCCACAAAAATAACAAACTAAAAAATAAGAATAGAAACTATTATCATTTGCGTTTGCTGTAAAGATCAAATCAGGGATTAGTGATCCGTGTAGGGAATTTTTTCTGATTTTTCATCTCATTATTATCGGCTTGAACCAAACTGTATGTAACGAAACAGTGTGTTTTTAAAGTAGTGGGTTGTCTCAGGGAGTCGAGCATGCGAGTAGGGCTGAGTATTTTTGTTTTGTTTTTTGGTCTGGCGATGCTGCCATGGACGGCACAGGCCAGCACGGGATCCGGAGGACTGGATTTAACGCAAACCTCTTTTGGCTATCTGGCGATTGTGATTTTTGTGGTTGCGTATGGATTAGTGATGGCTGAAGAATACATTCAGCTACCGAAATCTAAGCCGATGTTGCTCGCAGCGGGTCTGATCTGGATCCTGGTCGGCTGGGCCTATAAAGAGCAGGGAATGTTAGATGTCGCCCACACTGCTTTAGAGCACAACCTCCTTGAGTATGCGGAACTGATGCTTTTTTTGCTGGTGGCCATGACCTATATCAGCGCGATGGATGAACGTCGTTTGTTTGACGGACTGCAAGGCTGGATGGTCAGCAAAGGGTTTCACTTTCAATCCTTATTCTGGCTGACAGGCTTCCTTTCTTTTTTCATTTCTCCGATCGCCGATAACCTGACAACGGCGCTGCTGATGTGTGCCGTGGTGATGAAAGTCGGGGGGGATAACACCCGGTTTATCAATCTGTCGTGTATCAACATCGTGATTGCAGCCAACGCAGGGGGCGCATTCAGCCCGTTTGGCGATATCACCACCCTGATGGTCTGGCAGGCTGGGCTGGTCCGTTTTTCTCAATTCTTTGAACTGTTTGTCCCTGCGTTGGTGAATTACCTTGTGCCCGCGTTGGTGATGTCTTTCTTCGTCCCCCGGACGAAGCCGGAAACCGTCAGTGAGTTCGTTGAACTCAAGCGAGGCGCGAAACGAATCGTTGGCCTGTTTCTGCTCACCATCATGACAGCCGTGGCTTTTCATACCTATCTGCATTATCCGCCGGTGATGGGCATGATGATGGGGATGGCGTATCTGTCTATTTTTGGTTTTTATCTTCAGAAGACGTTGCCGCGTTCACTGGAGAAAAAGCGAATGGCAGCCCTGGCGAAGAATGATAATGCTGCATTAGAGCGATTAGGTTCCGTTGTTCCCTTTGATGTCTTCCGTCGGATTTCAATGGCGGAATGGGATACCTTGCTGTTCTTCTATGGGGTGGTGATGTGTGTGGGTGGCCTGAGCCTGCTGGGCTATCTGAGTGTGGCGTCTCATATCATGTATACCCAGTGGGATCCGGTGTGGGCCAATATTATGGTCGGGGTCTTGTCGGCCATTGTCGATAACATTCCGGTGATGTTTGCGGTCTTAACCATGAATCCGGATATGTCGATTGGCAACTGGTTACTGGTGACGTTAACGGCCGGTGTCGGCGGCAGTCTCTTATCCATTGGATCGGCAGCGGGCGTCGCGCTGATGGGGGCGGCCCATGGCCGGTATACCTTCTTCGGACACCTGAAATGGACGCCTGTGATTGCTCTGGGCTACATACTGAGTATCGTCGTGCACTTACTGATGAATTCTGCGGAGTTTGGTTAATATAAAAAGGGATCACTGAGAAAGTGATCCCTTTTTGCCGCTATCAGGAACTTTTGCAGGTTTCGGTAATATCCAGCGACGGATTCTTCGCTGAGGTGACGACACCAAATAAACCAATCAGGGTATGGAAAAAATTATCCTGAGAGAAATGACGGTTTTTGGCCAGCTTTTCAAGACAGCTTTTATCAATACCTTTAGCATTGGCATATTGTTCTGGGATCCACATTAACCAGGGCACGATTGTTTGTTCATCGGGTGCAATGGTATACGGTGTCCCATGCAGATATAGACCATTTTCACCCAGTGATTCGCCATGGTCTGAAATATAAATCATGGCAACATTATATTTGTTCTGATAGGTTTTTAATTGAGTGATGAGTTTTGATAAAAAATAATCAGTATAGGCAATCGTATTGTCGTAGGTATTACGAATTTCTGCATCTGAACACTTTTCAATGTCTTTTCTTTCACAAGCCGGTGTAAATAAGCTCATCGATTTTGGGTAACGTTGAAAATAGGTTGGTCCGTGGCTACCGAGGGTATGTAAAGTAATCAGTTTGTTGCCCGGCCGATCAGCAATTTCTTCGTCTAATGCAACCAATAACTCTTCATCATGGCAAGTATCACCATCGCAGTGAGGACTGTCTTGTGTCGGATCGGTAGCAATTTTGTCAAAATTACTGGCGACTCCTTTATCGCCACCATCATTGTCTTTCCAGAGTAAGTTGACGCCAGCATGACCTATGACATTCATGACGTTGTCTTGATTAGCCGCCTTGCTCTTTTTGTAGTCAGTACGATTCATATTCGAAAACATGCAGGGGACAGACACTGCGGTAGCCGTGCCACAAGATGAGACTTGTTGGAATGAAATCAATCCCATATCGGCTGTGTAAGGATTTGTGTTTCGTTGATATCCGTTGTAGTGAAAATTCATAGAACGTGCTGTTTCACCGAGCACAACAACGAAAAGGGTCTCTTTGTTGTTAGCTGAAGGGGTGAGTTTTGCATCTTTACCAAGAGTCTGGTATGGCTCAGGGGTAGTGAAATAGGTGTTATTGATATACTTAAATGTGTTAAATGCATGAGCCGGGTTGATCATTTTGTTTAAATAAGAGTTGTTCCTGCCCACAGATGCGTAATCTTTATAAAAGAAAATAGCGATAATACAGATACCAATCAAGGCCGATAAAACTAAGGCAAGCCGTTTTAATATTTCTTTTAACCATGACTGAGAATAGACAATATCAGTCAATAAAATCAGTATGGACGGCAACACGCCGAAGAATAGGAAATAGAAGACAGAGTCGAGGTTTAAGTAAGAACCCGCTTCACTGGTATTGGTTTCAAAAATGTTTTCTATCATGCCGTAATCAAACATGACTCTGTACTTCATTGATGCATAAAACGCCATTGAAGAAGATAAAATTAGTAATATTGTGACTGGCTTATAAACATATGGCAGGCATAACACCGAGAAAATAATGATAAAACAGCAAAATAGCAGCAGAGGCGCACTGATGACAAAGTAAGAAATTTGATATGATGTCAGCTGATAAATCTTTGTTATTAAAGGGAGGTTTAATACAAAGGCGTAATAAAAAGCAGTCAGCAAAATAAAGCTGGTCATGCTGATGGGAATGCGAAGCGATTTTATTTTATCTATCATCTCATGCAAACACGTTGAACACAGACTTAGTTCATTATTGTGTCCTATGAATCTTAAGAATGCCTTAAGATTCATTACACGCCAATGTAGCTTAGTGTTCAGTGTAACAATTTACCCATATTGGTTATGAAGGATTACAGGCAACATGTGCTGATTGAGAGAGCACAATGATTATTATGTAATTCAAGGTGTTGATGATTACAGCTCAATCTGAGGTTTTACATTCATACTGTTGTTAATGTATTGATTAAAATTGAAAATACGAAAATCATCCCTAAATCTTTATTGATTCACGTTTCTTAAGTCGTTCTTAAGATTAGGAACTAATACTAGTGTGACTCAGGTGTGCAGTTTACGCCACCGGTATAAAGTCTGAATCGATTTACGCGGAAGGTCGAAGATGGAAAAGTCAAAACAACATGAGATTCTATGGGATAGATTCGTCAGGCTTATACATTGGTCTGTTGCAGCTCTGTTTTTTACCAATTTCTTTTTTACCAAAGAAGGCGGTGAGACCCATGAATGGGTAGGCTATGCTATGACAGCACTGATTATCGCACGATTGCTTTGGGGCTGCAGTGTTGATGGCGCTGCAAGACTGAGCAGTTTCAAACCGTCTGTTGAGAAAGCGCGGCTGCATATTAATGAGTTGGTGCAAACAAAAAAAGATGATCACCATGGGCATAACCCGTTAGGGGCCATGATGGTGTGGTTCCTTTGGGGGGCATTATTATTGTGTGCCTTATCAGGTTGGGCTGCACACGAAAAACTATTTGATGCCAAAAAATTGTTTGAAGAGATACACGAATTCTTAGTTAACATGACATTGGCCGCGGTGATTCTGCATATTGCAGCTGTGCTGATCATGACTAAACTGACCGGAAATAATTATCTGCGTGGCATGTTAACCGGTAAACGGAGCCAGTAACTTTGGTTTGCTGCGATGAATGTTTTGCCGACATGAATGACCTGACGCAACGAATGGGTTGCGACAGGTCAGGGGGCTATACGATTGCTTTCAATTCAGCAATCAGAGAGTCAATATCATCTCGATTGATGTCCAGATGGGTGACCAATCGCATCGGATTACCGGGGCTCAGGAGAATCCCTTTTTCTTTCAGGGTTGAAAGCAACTTAGCCTGATCTATCGCTTCATCCACTTTTGCGAACAGAATATTGGTTTCAACAAATTCAGGCTTGGTGCTGAAGCCCGTCACTGTATTTAGTTGTTGTGCAAGATAGCGGGCATTGTTGTGGTCATCGCCTAGCCTGGATACATTTTCTTTCAGGGCTATCTGGCCTGCAGCGGCGAGTATACCGGCTTGTCGCATACCACCGCCCAGCACTTTGCGCCAGCGTCTTGCTTTCGCGATTAAATCATGACTGCCGAGCAGCAGTGAACCAACAGGTGCCCCCAATCCTTTCGACAGGCAGATGGTAAACGAATCGAAATACTGAACTATTTTGGTAATATCAGCATCTAGTGCAGTAGCCGCATTGTAGACACGGGCACCATCCAAATGAAGCTTCAGTTTATGCTTGTTCACAAATTCTCTTGCTTCGGCAAGGTAAGAAAGGGGTAACACTTTGCCATTGATGGTGTTTTCCAGACTAAGCAATGTGGTTCGTGCGAAGTGGGGATCTAAAGGTTTGATGGCGGCTTCCAACTTATCAAAAGGTAATGTGCCATCTGGATTGTTTTCGATAGGCTGTGGTTGAATAGAGCCCAGCACAGCTGCGCCGCCGCCCTCAAACTTGTAATTATGTGCTTGTTGTCCGCACAAGTATTCGTCGCCACGTTCGCAGTGTGCCATCAGCGCCAACAGGTTTGCCTGCGTACCGGAACTGCAAAACACGGCTGATTCAAACCCATGCCGTTCAGCAGCCCATTGTTCGAAAGCGTTGACAGTCGGGTCGTCACCATACACATCATCGCCCACTTCTGCGTTGGCCATCGCCTGGCGCATGGACTGAGAAGGGCGTGTGACAGTGTCAGAACGAAAATCGATGTATCGTGAAGCAGATATTTGAGCGGAGTGGCTTTCTGTCATAGTGGAAATTCCATGTATTGGATGAAGGTGGCTGTCGTCACCGATACGAAGTGGTTCAATATAGCATGAAAAGTGGCTTGTTCAGTGAGTCCCATGCCATCTACGCAGCACCTGAGTTGAGCATAAATAGTTAAAAGTTAATCAGGTGTAAATGAATCTGTTTCTTACATTTTTACTCATCACTATGTTGGCTAAGGCGATATTTTCATCAGAGAGTGTATATTTTCGTCCGCACATAGAAGTTATTACCAGGGATACGGCCGCTGAGTGACGAATTTTCGCATGGATTGTGGGGGAGTACATTTAGGCTCTGCTGATGAGGGATCAAACAGAATCCAGTGACGTCGATGGGCCAGCCCCATATCTTTTCCTTTGCTCATGACAAAGCAACTGACTTCCGCAGAATCCGGGATAAGTACATACCGATCCGGCGCCTCATGCAGCCAGACCCAGGCACGTTGTTCCTGTTCGGCAATTGGGGCAAGGTAGCTGAAGTGAGTTACGGTTTGAGGTGAAAACAGAATATGCTGCTCTTTGAAATTGACCAAACCGAGCTCAGAACCATGGCCGACACTGTGAGCAATCTCTGCCATCATAGCCTTTGGAGTACGGTTTGGGTCCAGTAAATGGTATCCCCAACTGGCAAAGATCATCCAGGTGACTGCGAGTAATGATCCCATGGTCAGATAGGCGTTACGATCGCGCCTGTACCAGAGTGTCGCCAGCCAAATCCCACCTGTTATGCACAGCATGACACCGGCTTGTAAAGTCTGTTCTTCAAGCTCGCGAACGGCTTTTTCCAGCCCAGCGATACCCGCGATACCGCCGATAAACAATACGACGCCAATCAGGGTCAACACACCCATAATCAGCCAATGGAGCCACCGCTTGTTGTCCAGAAGGTTAACGGCCGGGCTGAGTGCGAGCGCCAGCATTGGTAAAGCAGGCAGGACGTAAACACCGCGTTTCCCGGGGCTAATGCTGAAGAAAAGAACCACCAGAACAACCCAGCTCAGGAGCACCCAAACAATAGGGTATTGTTTCCATGAATCGCGTAAGGGTTTCCAGAAAGCAATGACCATGAAGGGGAGTGGAAACCAGAATGCTGGGATCACCGACGAAATAAAGTAATGCCAGGGTTGCAGATGTCCCAGTGAATTGGCATAGCGCTCTGCAGTCTGCCTGAACAAAATGTTATCCCGATATGCCTGAAATTGCGGGTCTTCGCTACTTCCGGTCAGAATAAGGAGGGGGATCAACCAGACAGCAATAACGGCTAACATGACCAACGGACCAAACCAGGCTTTTTTAGCAAACGATGCAGGCAGTGCATGACGGTTCTGAAAGGCATAGATTGCAATGGGGATGAACATGAGGGCGGGTAAAAACCCCACCCCTTTTGTGATTACACCAAGCCCCATCATCACCCAGGCCAGAAAATAGAAACGCCAGTTTGGAGAGATAAAAAAGTGACGAATTAAACAATAGCAGGAAACGGTTATCCAGCAGGCAACCATGGCATCGATTTGGGCATTTTTTGCCTGAATCAAAAACTGAGGCGCCAGTAACAGCAGGAAAAGGGCGGTCCTGGCGGTTTTAACATCCCATAATCTGCGGGCTACATCCCAGACCAACACGAGCGTTAACAAGCCACATAATGCGTTCGGAAGCAGGAAAGAGACTTTTAAATTACCTGTCATCCAGTAAAAAAAAGCGATACTCCACATGAAGACGGGCGGTTTGTCCGGGTATAGTTCGCCACCTCGCATTGGAAAGAACCAATGTCCGGTCGCGACCATTTCACGGGCAACTTCGGCAAAACGTGGCTCATCAGCTGGCCAGGGGGCCCGCCAGCCAATTCCCCAGAAAAGTAGGATAATTGCTATCGAAAATAGCAGGATGCTCAGTTTATCCCACTGAAAATTTGATTCACTGATCGTATGGCTTTGAACCTGGTTTAATGGCATGCGTAGCGTCCCTGGTCGATTTTTCCCTGTTGAAGTACAGATAGATCCCTAATGCACTGGATAGCACAAAGAGTAAAATGCTGATAGTCATCTGGTTATGGTCAGACAGCCGAACGCCTGAACCAGCCATCGCAAAAACAGCGGTTTGCGGTAAAAAGCCTAAAAGAGAGCCTGTCACGAAAGCGCCCGTTTTGAGCTTACAAGCACCGGAAAACAAGTTGGTGAACAGGTTGCTGCCGATAGGGAGCAAGCGAATAATGAGAATTTTCTTGGTCGGATCACGAAGCAAGGATTTCTCGAACAAACGCAGATATTTGGAAAACCGCTGTTCAAGTATCGGACCGATGAGATGCCTTGCCAGAAGGAAACAACCCATCGAACCTGCCAGAGTGACCAGCAAAGCGATCGCGATGCCAAGTGGCCCACCAAACAAAAAACCAAACAAGAATGCGATGGCTTGACGCGGTCCGCCAATTCCGATGAAAACAATGGCTGAAACATAAAGTGACAGCCACTTCAATGGTCCGGCATGCTCCAGCCAGTGTGCAATCAGATGATGATCGGTAAATGACGGTATCCAGTCATTGCGAATCACCAGGTAAAGTACCAGAAGACAGACCAGAGTCACCGTCGCTTTGACATACAGTTTACTCATTTGTTGCCTGTTGGCTGATGCTTTCTATTTGCGGATTTTTGCTGCGGCGACTGAGCCATACCACACCACACATATCAATGAACCCAACCCAGGCACGGTTGAGTGCATTGTATTTTGATACACCTCCCCAGCGGCCCCTGTGGTTGACTGGCACCACCTCAACCTGGCCAGGTAAGCGACGGATCAGAGCCGGTAAAAAACGGTGCATGTGGTCAAAATAGGGAAGCGCAAGGTAACTGTTTCGGGGAATGAGTTTCAGGCCACAGCCTGTATCTTTGACGCCATCTTTGAGTACAGCTTGACGAATGGCATTGGCAAATCTGGACTGAAAGCGCTTCCATTCAGTGTCCTGCCGGTTTGTGCGGTAGCCTGCAATACAAAAGTGCGGGTTGCTTTGTTTGGCTGCGGCGTCCAGTAACGCCGGAATATCGGCTGGGTCATTTTGCCCGTCGCCATCCAGCGTGACTATCCACTTTCCTTTGGCCTGATGTATCGCGGTTAATAAAGCCGTACTTTGACCGACAGAACACTGGTGACGAACTATGGTTAACGCCACATCGGGGTGGTTCTGTCCCCATTCCTCACAAACGCCATAGGTATTGTCACTGCTACCGTCATCAACAACGATAATCTCGTACTGGTAGTGATCGGTCAGCGCTGATTGAATTTCACCCAGCAACGTTGGCAGATTCATTGATTCATCTTTGGCAGGAATTACTGCAGAAACAAACGGGTAGGTCACAACACATCACTCCATGAAATTCAACAATTGCGGTTTTCTGTCCAGATGAGTTGCGAGCGGCAGCGGTCCATCTGAAGCAGAAAGTCACTCATAACATATCAGCCTGATTTGACTGTTTTGTTATTCTTTTTTCACATTCAGTATCAATTGATATGGCATAAAAATCAAACGGATGGGTGAAAGGTATATCGATGATATGTATTTCATCACAATCTGGAATAATTGATAAAGCCGGAAATAAGAATGGTTTCGTCTACTTTTAGTAAACCATGACCTCCGCCAGGAAATGGTGAGGCATTGTCCATGAAGTAGCGTACCTGCTGGAGTTTCCATATTGTCTTGCATTGGTGATTGTGTGTGATTGTCTAGTGCCACGCATGCCAGAGTTTCTCGAACTGCTGCGTTTGACTTTGGATTTGGGGGGGGAGTGACAGTAGTCGGTTGCACCAGTTTGTATCACGATTGTAGTAAGGCAAAGGTGGTTGATGATTGCCACAAAAAAGACTCCGGGGAGTTCCCGGAGTCTGGTGGTTATAGTGAAACGGTCAACTTAGTTATCATATTGATGACCAAACACTTCCCGATAGGTTTTTCGTTTCGAATCAATATTGGGTTCTTTCACAATCCATTCCGGCATATACAGCGTCTCAATCTGAGGCTCAAGGCCCCAGCGGTGATAGGCGAGAGCAGCCAGACCGGTGATCGTCATCGCAAACCAATAGCCTGCATCGTATGCTTTATCTTCGCTCCCGAAATAGCTTTTGTGATCTTCCAGAGCAGCCTGAAGCTTTTCGGGATAAGCCGTTTCCCTGTTTGGGCTGTACATGGCATGAATCAGCGGGATCAGGGGTAAAAATTTGTAATTGACCGCTTCTTGTCGCTCCTCATGGCCGACGCATTCAGGCTTGAAAATTTTCTCGGCCGCATCCACCAGTAAAGCGTTCATGTCTGCATCGGGGTACAAAATGCCTTTCAGCAGGTTAAGCATGGCTTTATCAAATGCCCGATTTGAAGGACCGTTTTGCCTTGCATCCAGATCAATGAGTGCTTCATTCAGCTCACACAACTCATAGGCACCTGAATAGTCCTGCAATATCAGGCAGCAGGCAAACACCAGTACCCAGTCATCCAGATTCAGGCGGAAGTCAGTTGGTTTGCCAAACCCATCATAATGGTGCTGGTTGATACTGAAGGGGACAAACTCTCCCTGATTAAATACCAGACGGTAATAGGCCAGACCATGATCCCTGAATGATTTTAAAAACCATTCGATCTGATCTTTCGGTGCCTGTTTCACGACAAGTCTGCCAAGAATCCATAGAAGAGATTCTTGCCTAATGCCAAGGATATTTTGATGCCCTTCTGGTGCTATACCTTCCAGCGCTTCTGAAGGCATATCCCTAGCAATTAAAGGGTCAAGCCAGGCATTTATACGGCTGATAATTTTTCCATCATCAATTTCTTCATCCAGAATGTGATGGCTGAGAGTAATGATGTTATTCAAAAGCGTCTTCCTTATAATCCACAGTGATGCCATTGGCTTTCAGAGAGCCGTCTGAGTTCAGTTTGGTTGTGATTTTAATAAATGAAGCCGTCGGTGGCTTTCTATCTGTGTGCTGGGTTATCTTCTTCAGTGTTTCGTTGTGCAATACCAATTCATTTGGATCGACGGTATTAGAATGTCGGTTAGCACCTTCGTTCCATTTCTTCATGGCTTTGATGGTATCCAGTGTGTGCTCCTTATGCCCCTGCACATAACAGTTACTGCCAATCACACGACAGTTGTCAGATGGATTGGAGCCTCCTTTATACTCAGCAAAAATGAGCCTTTCACTGCCGTCATCATGCTCAATCAGATAGATGTCGTCAAACTGGTCATTCGCCTTCTTGCTACCAGGGTAGGACGCCTGGAGTTTTCTCACGCGCTTCACACCGTTCTGACCTTCAACGAACAGCTGGTTCTGAATCATGGCTTCACCTGCAAGTTTACCAATGGTATGACTCAGATTGCTCATTTCGATGCTGGCATCCACAAAGGCTTCCTGCTGGGCCGGTGTTTCCTGATGCTTGTTCGCTTCTTTTGTTGCTTTGGCTTTCTGACGCATTTCGCCTAACTGGGTCACGGTGAGTTCTTTTGTCTGTCCGTCAACATGATAAGTTGCCTTCAGCTCCCCTTCACAGTTTGGAAAACGACATGCATCGACTGGATTCATTGGTTTACTGGTGTCATAACCATTGACAGTATCGTCTTTGAATACAGGGGATACTTTGGTTGTATTGCCACTTTCCGGTTTATGCCAGCCTCTGCCATGCTCGAATTCCCAGCCATTTCGGACATAGAATTCGAATTTACTTGGCGAAATTGTCACTTTTCCAACGGAATCAATATGCGCCTGATAAAGATCTTTGATATCTGTGTCGGTCAGTTGTTCGACAGGTTTGTTGGGTTTTTTGTTTCCGCCGGAATGATTCGGATCCCCACCTGAACCAAAACCTGAGCGTGGTGCATCGTGGCTCAGTTTCTCCATCAGATGTTTATCATTTTTGACCATTCGGAGAAGGTCTGTCAGTTGCTCAACACCTTCAGCAGCGCCTATTTCACTATATTGACCATTGAGTAGCTCAAGGACCTGAAGCGTTGTCATTGCAGCGATGGTTTTTTTCCACCCCAGCATGTGCTTGGCTTTATCAACGGCACCCTCTTCAATGGAATTGACCGCATTGTCATAGGCAATTCTTTTGAGTTCTTCTGTCGCTTTTTTTCTGTCTTCTGGATTATTCGATTTCAGTAAGTCATAAACATCTGTGGCCGACTTTAATAAATCGGGTAATTCCATAATGGCGAGATAGGCACTGGCGGCAATTGCAGCGGTGTACAGGGAATCAGCTAGTAACCATAGTAAGAATGCAGCATTATTTTCGGCGGCATTCCCCGCGGCTTTCATCCCCGCTTCAACATCCCCCTGTGCTGCAAAAATCATAAGACCGCTGACAAGTCTGGAGATATCGACGCCCATTTTTTGCAGGCGGGCAATCTCTTTATCAAACTCAGCCTTAGAGATTTGGCCGCCTTCTTCCTGCATTTGTGTCAGAACTTTGGTTGCAAAAGCTTCTGTACTACCTTGAAGGTTGTCGATTTGTTCCTTGTAACCAATGTCTTCTTTATATTTTTCAGCAATATATTCCCCAATCACACCACCAGCTGCACCGCTCATACAGCCGGAAAGGGCTTCTTTACGGTTTGCGCCTTGAATACTGTTTGTAATGGATCCCAAACCGCAGCCTAAGGCTGCATGGGCAATATACTTCGCGCCGGTAGAAATTGGGTCTATCCCGGTTTCTATGACTTTTCCACTTTCGTCGACTTTAATGCCACGGCTTGCTTCACCAATCTGATTGGCTAAACTTTTGCCCAGAACATTAACGGTTGAACTGGCGATGGCATAGATAACGGTTTCATCAATGTCTTTTAAGCTCCGCAGTCCGTCACCACTTGCCAGACTTTCGAGCTGTGAGGCAACAATGGTATGAAAGACCTGTTGGCTGGCTTGCTCAGCGATAGTGCCAAGCATGCCATTTCCAATAGCATCGGAAGCTGCACTACTGACGTCATTAAACAGGGAAGTATCCAGTTGCTCCAAAATACCTGCGGTGGCTGCTGCTAATGCAACCGATTTGAGCGTTTCGGAACTGGCCATCTGATCAAGCGTTGATTTGATATCAAAACCATTCGCCAACAATGATGCGGACGCCTGAAACGCCAGGCTGTTCACTGCAGCCGCCATCACAGTATTCGTGACACCCATAAGGCCAGCAACGCCTGCTCCACCTGTTGCGACCGCGACCGCAACGGCCAGAATTGCCATTGCAGCTGGGCTTAAACCACTTTGGTCATAATCCCATTCATCCAGAATGAGTTTCACTTCCTGCCAGTTGACATCGGGGGAGTCTTTTACTTGCTTAAGCCAACTCATGCCATCTGAGTCAGCCATATGATCGATATAGCTGTCCAAATCAACAAACGGTTGGTTGGGGTAGGTGGGAAATTCAACTTTAATGCCGTGTCTGGCATCAAGCATTAAGCCACCCTGAGTTCTGAACAGGTTGTAATAGGCGATTTGCTTCTTGAATCCGTTGCCTTGAAACCTGAAGCTGAGTGATCCTTCATAGGATTCTTCATAGCTGTAGACATGGTCTGCAAGCTCTAAATCAAAATCGATATTGTCGGCAATGATTTTGGTAACGCCCTGACTGTCGACTTCAACAGCCCGGAGAGTGACAGGCCCAACTTCCGTATGAAGCGTGATGTCATTCCCGGCACGAAGGAGTGTACGAACGACCTCAGCACGTTGCTCACTTTCTGCTGTTTTCTCTTTGGAGCCGAAAATACCACCCGATTTGCTTTCAAATGATTTACTCCAACTGAATTCATCTTGAGCTGCGGTTAAATAGATTCCTTCGCCAGCAAGCAACTCCAGCATGCCTTCACTTTCGATGATGGCACCTTGGGTGATGATCTTTTCATTGGCGACGATCGAAATCATATCCACTGCAGAAAGCTTGGTTTGCAAATTCACCAGAGACTGACTGGAATCCGTCCATTTCTTACCGGATTGTGCATGTTGCTGGCGGACCTGCTGGGTTAACAATTGAACACTGCCACCGGCATTGATTTGCAGGGTTCCCTGTGAATCAAACTGGCCACCTTTGCTGATCACATCACCCGCCGTGCTCAGGTTGAGTGAGTTTAAGCCCGTAATTTTGGCGAGATTCCCTGCTAATTCTGAAAAGCCGTATTCATAGTCGTGTCGGAAAACGAGCGTTTCATTTTTAATGGCATTGGCAATCAGTTTGGTGTCCCGGCCTTGAATTGTACCGGAATAGTTTTCAATATTATTGCCTGCCTGTATTTTCAGATTTTCCTGAGCTTTGATATTGCCCTGGTAATTGATGAAATCCTGTTTGGTTTGAATGAACAGATTTCGTCTGGCTAAAACTTCTCCACCATTGACCGTAAAACTTCCTGCATTGATCACGCCATTGCCGACACTGAAGGTGGTTTTATCAACTTTATTGGTCGCAATGGTTGTTTTCGACAGATACACAAAAGGAATGACAACTTTCTTTCCTGTCGGTAATGTTCTGAACTCAGGCCAGATCACATCGCTGGAAATACTGTTAATTTGTGCGGAGGTCAGATTCTGGCCAAATTTGTAGCCTTTCTCTTGCATCAATGTCAGGGCGTTGTCATACAGCGACTTGATCATGTCATTGTAATTTTCATATTCGCCTTCGCCGACAATATAACTACGATTTAAAAGCTGATTGAGCTGCAGGCGAACGATATCCCGCTCGACATAAGGGGTGCCAATGAATAGGGGCTTTTGGGGAGCGACTGGGATCATGGTGGTAATATCACCCACACCAATCGGCACCCATTTCATGCCATTGAATTGTTTAGGATGCTTGGAAGCCGCAAGTTGATAAAAATATCCGAAACCATCGAAAATATCTGCCAGTGGTGACATGAAGACTTCTTCATAGAGATGTTCGGAGACACGGCTGGCTAACTGATAGCGTGCAGATGAATCCAGTGCGGACTGTAACTTATTGACATCCCGGGTCAGTTGAATATTTGCATAAGCCGGAAATGCCAGCTGCATCGGAATCACCCAGGTTAAAACTGATGCCGTTGCTTTTCTCCAGACAGGGGGTTGTTTCATCTGGGGATGGATAGGTTGATTTTGTTTTTTCATGTTGATTGTCATCCCTGATTATTTGCCGAAGGTGATATTGCCGGTCGTGATTTTACCGTTTGCTACATTGATATTCGCTTTATTGATATCAAAAAGGGCAGGGAATTGTGCTGTTACATCATGCTTGATTAATTGATGGCTTGTTGTCGTCCATCTTTCAGTTTTTCGTTTTAAACACGCCCCAAATACACGTCGTGAGCAGTAACGTTTTTCATGCTGTGTGATCTGTTGTTGAACAATTTTTTCTTTCAAAACTAAACCGAGTGACTTAATTTCTTTAAGAGAGCCATTCATTTTACCCCAAATTTCAAAGTTACTGGCTTCGTTCAGAATCTTGTTTCCATTCAGAATGAGGTTGCCTGCAACCAGCATACGGCCAACGGGAGATAAAGCACTAATATATTGCTCATCAATGATATCGGTTGTGTTCTTAATTTTACTACATTTGCTTTTGATATCTCTGACTTCTTCATGCATCTCTGGGTAGTCAATTGGCGCCATTACATCGTCATAACCCATATCAACCATCCATTCCCAGAATCCATTCTCTGTACAAATGTGTGGTAGTGGTTTCTTCACATGTTTGGTATGGGTTTTTGCATGGATAAAGTAGCGCTGATTGTTAATGGATGGAGCGTTGATTGACATATTCCCATTTAGAACTTCAATAACACCGGAACCATTTTTTAATGCATTTTTTGCATGAATAACCATTGCATTTTCTGCTGATATGGAAACAGTGTTAGAATCTGTTATTTGCATATTTACAGTAGGGTCTTTGTATTCTTTTCTTTGTTTAATGTAAGGATTCGAGTTAATGATTTCAGGTGCACTTAGCGATAAGTTAAAACCAAAAATACTGGCTGTTCTCTGCGATTTACTCCAGTCAGTGAGTAAAGCAGAACCTTTGCAAGTATTGATGAAATCTTTGATGATTCCTTTCCCGGATCCGATTTCAATTTCATCTTTCGGATGGTGAACATTGCTGCCAAACTGTGATGAGCTGCGAGGTTTCTGGCAATTCCATGGCTTGAATATGCCATTGATGATTGTATTTTGACTTGTTAAGGCCACATTACTTCCAACAAATATGCCTTGATGACTGTTTTGAATCGAAGTGATACCGTTCACATAGAGAGAATCAAGCGCAAAGGCTTCACCGCCAGAATGGACGATTTTGTTGGCTGCAATTTTTATATTTTCAGCATAAATCAATCCGGAGGATATATATGATTTCTCTGCAGATATTTCTATATTTCCAGCTTTGATACTATATTCTTTATAATGTTCGTTAGGCTGGATTGTGATATTCTCTGATTCCAAGTAAACATTAGATTGTGTTTGTACCGTGTTTTCTCTCATTGAGAATTGACTAAATTATTTTATATGGATGTTTCCATTTGGAATAATGTGATTGCCACGATAGCTATCGACTAAAGAAACATCGCCACTGGTGTTCACATTTCCTTGGATATTAATTTGAGTATTTAATCCCGTTGATTGGATAAAAACACTTCCTGAATCAATATTGCCATTGATCTGCAGGGACCGCGGAAGTTGTTTTGCGTTATTAATCGTGACTGACGCCGTGTGGTAATCCATCGATGTCAGCCCCGTAATCATCTGCAGATTCCCTTGCGACGCCATGAATTTACCGTTGTCTGGTGCCACTTCGTATTGGCCCGCTGAGTTTTTGTTGACGCGGGCAAAGGTATTAATGTCGGCATTGATATTCATTCGGTCGGCGAGTAAATCAACGAAGACTGCATCCTGTGTTCTCAATCCGCTACCGATGATCTCCAGTAAACCTTGCTTGGTTTTGGTGCTTGCCAGATTACCGTTATTGAAAATAGGCGAACCTGTTGTCAGGACCACACGTTTCGCATTTGTAAATTGACAAGAATCGCAGATCAGTCCGGCAGGGCTGGCAATCACAATATCGCTCGCGGGTCCCAGCACTTCAACGTCGCGAATCGACAAGGGTTTGGCTGAGGTATTGTGAATCACGGTCACTTGTGCTGGCTTGGCTTTGACGCCCCGGTTCAGGATTGGGTTATTGACTAGTAACAGGCGCTTGACGGTTTGACCATCGCTGGCCACCTGAACGTTTGCTGTACCATCCGGGCTGAGTTTCCCCATAAATACAAGCGTTTCGTCTTGAAGTGTGTCAGCTTTTTCAGACGTCACAATCTTTGTGTTTTGCGAGGTAAGTGATGCGAAAACGGTATGGGGCAAGAAAAGGGAACAGGTGACCAGCACGACTACTGGCCACTTTTTGCGCAATTTTATTGTCATGATATTTAGAATAACCTTTAGGGTAATTTCTCTGTGAGTGAAAAACTTCTTAACTGCATGAAAAACAGTCAATTCTTCCTTGTGCGAATAGGTGAACGATAATACTTCTCACTTCAATCATGAGCAAGTTGATTCATGTGCAAACGGAATGATTTTTGCTGGCGCATTGATTCGGGTCATTTTTGGGGAGGGAGAGCGGACACGAAGCAAAGAACTTTCCCTGCCTGTCTGACAATTGAGACACGCAATTCGTTTTTCTCAGGCTTCAATCATAAGAAGTATGAATATGAAGAAACGATGACAATGCATCATCGTGACGTGTACAGCATCCCGAGGAAATTGTGTCGTGATATTTCCGGAGTGATGTATTGCTAAAACCAAAGTATTGAGTGAGAACAACATGATATAGCATCTTCCTCACCAAATTGAGTGATGTATTGTTTTTAATACGAGTGGCTCGATGTGTGGTGTTTACGAGAAAAAGTATTATTTTTCCTGTGTTTAGAAGGTTTTCTGGCTGGGAAGAAAATCCTCGCGCGTCAGAATCTTTGACTACACTTTTAGTTGCGAGTCAACTGAGTGGAGGAAAGGAGGATGTTAGCTGAACACCGGCAATACCTGTTACCAGAGGGTAACGGAAGCCATTTGGATGTGACAGTCATACCCACTGGCTTTCTTGAAGTTGAAATTATGGAAGAACACGATAAATATCAGGCAGAATTTGATGAGCTGTTATTTTTAGCGAACGGCAAAAAGACTGAACTCATTTGCCGTGATCATGCCGGTGGTGAATGTGTACGCTGGCAAGTTAAAATGGCTAGTGAAGATGCCCGGGAGCTGGCCAAATTAATCGAACTTGCTGAAGATGAATTTGAGCTGTTAATGCGTGATCTCTGACGGATTGCCAGCATCAAAATCCATAACAATTAGCCCTGCTTTGGCAGGGCTATTTCTTTGGCGAAAATTCTTTGGCGCGCAATCGGTTGGGCAATCGATTGATTGTTGCGTGAGGTCAACACTCTGTTTCTTCAAGGCCCCGCCTTTCGGGTTGTTCATGCTGTGGGGACGGTCTAAAATTCCCGTCACAATATACGAAAAACGTATGATTCATAAAAACCTACGCCCTACCGCCGAGATAAAGAAGTACACCATGAAATTAGAAGCAATTGATTTTACCGCACCCGACGCTCAAGAACGTTTCGTTGAATCCCTGCGAGAAACTGGATTTGGCGTTCTGAAAAATCACCCGTTGCAGCAAACCCTCGTCAGTTCGATTTATAACAACTGGCAGGGCTTCTTCGATTCGGAAGCGAAATATGACTTCCGTTTCAATGTCGAAACTCAGGACGGTTTTTTCCCGCCGGACGTTTCTGAGACGGCAAAAGGCCATACGCAAAAAGATATTAAAGAGTTTTTTCACTATTACCCTTGGGGCCAGTGTCCTGAAGCACTGAAAGCTGAACTGCAAGATTACTATGATCAAGCGAATGCGCTGGCATCAACACTGCTGGGCTGGGTTGAAAAACACTCGCCAGCGGACGTTTCTGCACTGTACACGCAATCGCTGTCGAGCATGATTGAGAATAGCGACAGCACATTGCTACGCGTGCTGCATTATCCGCCACTGAAAGGTGAAGAAGAGCTGGGCGCCATTCGCGCTGGCGCGCATGAAGACATTAACCTGCTAACTGTTCTGCCAGCGTCGAATGAGCCAGGCTTGCAAGTGAAAGCGAAAACCGGTGAATGGCTGGATGTACCGTGTGAATTCGGGAATCTGATCATCAACATCGGCGATATGCTGCAGGAAGCTTCCGGCGGTTATTTCCCATCGACCACGCACCGCGTGATTAACCCGGAAGGTGCGGATAAGACCAAATCCCGCATCTCTCTGCCGCTGTTCCTGCATCCGAAGCCAGAAGTGGTACTGTCTGATCGCCATACCGCGAAAAGCTACCTGATGGAACGCCTGAAAGAACTGGGCCTGATTTAATCTCACTCTCCATCTGATTTGACCAACGCCAGCCATTCGCGCTGGCGTTTTGACGTGGTGCGCCTGCCTCACGTAATGATTGCGTCCTGCTCAACCTGCTCATACGGGATGGCTTTTTCAGCGAAGCGTTTTTCCAAAAGTTGATGCAATGCTTCAAGATATTGGAAAAATTTCTGAGTTTTTGGAAAGGTCTGCCACGAAAATACTGTAACATGCTGATTTTTATAGCGCTGAATTGCTGGCGCGAATCTTGCTCTTATGCATGCTTGAATCGTAATCCGAAGCAGAGAATTTCAGTATGACAGGTAAAAACTTCCCTTATCCACCCAAGGCATTCAATGTACTGGGACGATCATCAGTACACATATGACGAAGCAAAAAACTTGTATGAGCAAGGGGAAATACCTGTTTCTCACCCGAACGATCTGAGTGCAAATGGTGGAGAGGCTGTCACGAATCCGCCGAAAAATTCGATGATGTGGGAAAACGAGAAGCTTGAGTAGCCGGTTATTGAACCGCAAGAACCGATGAGAAAAAGACAGAAAAAGTCGGTTGTTCCCTGTCATTTTTTCCCGGTGCGTTACGCGCTGGATGAAAATGATGATGCCGGAGAGCCAAAACACGGGCTACCGGACGCCTGGCGTGGCAGGGGATATTTCTCTCATCGTTCCACAGACCCCTACCACTATACATTGCGTCAAATGCGTGATGGTTGGTTGTATGTCTATAACGAAACCGATAAAACGCTGGATGAGTACGAATTTAAAGGGGTGACGCTGACACAATACGTCCTGGAAAATTACGATTATAAGACCTTAGATCCGGTTCAACGCCCGACAGAGCGGGGAACGCCTGGAATCAGTCAGCCATTCCTGACTTATCAGAGTGATGCTTCTATACGTCTCGTCTGGAGCAAAACGCGCTGGTCATGGCCCATGTTTTATCGTTTTGCCACAAACCCTGATGCTCGATTCTTTGCACGCCACATTGATGTTTCCCGAGTCGCAGTGTATCCGGGGGACCATATTGGCAGTTTGGACCTGCTGGAACAGGTGTCTGATATTGATCCGCAGGGCGGTGAAATCGAGCGTTTTTCTGGTCTGATGAGCACCAAGATGCCAGAAGAAAAAAGTTTTGTTTTTGAAGACCCGGATTTACCCGAAAAAATTGAAGTGACTCTCGAACTGGAAATCAAGCCTGTTGCATCTTCTTCAGAGATTACAGAGAGCATTCCGGCAGATGAAGCGGCTTACCTGGTTGCAATCAATGATTTGTTCAGTGATTTGGGCGAAATGGGCGTTCGTTTTACGGCTATTGTTACTGAGTGGCAAGACTGGTTGGAAGGCCAGGCACTCCATAATCAGGTTTTGGAAGCTGCAATGCAGCTCACGGCGACCGGCATTCCGAAAGGAATGGATATTCCGCATCCTACTTTGTTAGAAGAATTACCTCGGAGTGAACAGTTAACTGTATATCAGGAGATTTGTGCGCTCTATGAACAACGACGTATGTATGAAGCCGCAACAGAACTGGGTGGAAACAATACAGTAACTCGAGCGGAAGGCTTGTGGGTCGAGTTGCAGAGAATGGAAGAAGCTTTCAGGAAAAAACACGGTTCTATTGATTACCGGCAATTTTATAAAGATTGGTTTAACCTGAGAAAAAATCGCCGCATGGTCGATCCTGAACAATTGGTGAAAGACAAAATTACTTACTATGAACAGGAAGATTTTCGGTTCCCCTGGGTTGAAAAACACCGGGATGCGACGCTCGCAATGCTGCGGCAGTTTGGAAAAGATGTCACTGAAAAAGGATTCGTTGATATTTTTTCTCTCTCTGGTCAGATGGTCATGCAGTCTTTGCATCAAAGCCTTGCTACTCCGTTATTATTCAGCAGACTTACCCAGCCACAGAGTGAATGGCTTGGGAGTGAATATGATAATCCAACAGGGTGAGAGCATGAATGCTCATTTTTTACTCGCCGCCTTAAAACCAGCCAGTAATACCTTATCCAGATAAGTAGTATTCATGGCTGCAATGTTCTGTTTGCGTCGGATGCTAGCTTTTTTCGAGGTTTCTGCTCGCAGTATATTCAGTGCAATGTGCCGAAAACAGGCCATGATCTCAGCGGCATCTCCACGGTAAATCTGGCAAGCATCTTCGTTCATTGATGCATCAAGTACCCAGTGCAGGTTGTTTTCAATTCCCCAGTGACCACGCACTGCGGCGGCAAAACGCTCTTTCTCCAACTTAGCAGAGCTGATGTAGTAGCGGTATTCAAGTGATTCTTTACCCGCTTTATCAATGCGATAGCCAACAGCGACACCGATGCTCTTTAGCCCTTTCCAATCAGAAAACTGGTGAGCCAACTCACCTGCAGGTAGTACATGGTATTCTCGGGCTTCGATTCGTCCGTGACTTTGTTCAACTGTGACATCTTCAGGGTGACTCTGACCCGCAGTCTTCGCAGACAGCGCCTGACGTACAGCTTTAGCCAGTGTTTCCTGGTTACCTTTAACGGCAAGTAAATAATCACCACCGTTATCAATGATGGTTGAAGCAATGTTGGTCTGGCAGGCTATCGCATCAATCGAAACCAGGCAGCCTTTGATGTCCAGCAAGTTAAGCAGTTCCGGTATTGCCGTGATCTCGTTCGACTTCGCATTGGTTTTGAGCTGGCCCATAACTACGCCGTTGGCCGTGGCGAAAGCACTAACCATATGAATAGTGGATTGTCTGCTTTCACGGTTATATGAGCCGCGCAACACCTTACCATCGATAGCGATCAACTCACCGTCTGAGCGCTCAGTAACGGCTTGCATCCAGTTGATAAAACACTGCTGAAACTGACCTGGATCTAGGCGCGAGATAACGCGAGCAATGGTGTCGTGAACAGGAAGTCCGGATGTAAAAAGACCTTTTTGCTGAAACCACTGAAAATGCGCTTCACCGAAATCTTCAATGTCTTCCCAGCCTTCAGCTCCGGCAATCGTCGCACAAACAGTAAGAAACAGGACATCGAAGAAGGGATAACTGATTTTCGCAGACTGACGTGGGTCTTTCAGATCACCAAAATACTGAGAAAATGCCTCGATACTCACTTTAGAACTCCCGAAAAAGGGAGTATAAGATCATAATTCGATCTGCCGGTCAAACTCACATAATTTGGTCAGAAAACGTTCGTGATCTCACCCTGATATACCGCCATCATTTATCACGAAAAAAGTGAGATTGACCTCTCCCTATGAGGCGCATGAATTAGATGATTGGTGACGGATTGGAAGTAATATCCGTAATAAATTTGGATATGAATTGATGTTAGGTAAAGATTGGTCATCGAAAAATCAGCCATCCCTGAAGACGTGATTTCATCCCTATGAACAAATCCCCAGTGATCATAAGAACTTTTTAAAGCTGGGGAAGCCTTGTGCCAGATGATGCCAGTGTGCTTAAGAGAGCCACATTTCCTTATCGTGACTCACTCAGTGATGGATAAATGACTGATATTTACATCGGATGGCTTTCAGATGAGCTGATGCCGGAATCAGCCGCATGATGATGTGAGCCAGTTGAGTCCATGCCACTCTCTGTCCCTTGCAAGAAGTGCTGGTCAGCCTGACAAAAGGCGAGCAGTAATCCGGCAGCAGCCGCGTAAAAACCGAATTTATCCTTTTGGCGGATATCAGCGACAAAGTCTGGCAACCAGTTCAGCAGCATGGTTTGCAGAAGATTGAGTTGGCTGAGCATGCCTTGTTCTGCATCAGTTTCGTTTCCGTGCTGATTGGTCAGCAGGATGAGGTTCCCCAGATAATCCAGAATGACGGCAAGATGATCGGCCGGCTCATTGAAATGCTTCCGTTGCGCTAAACCACTGTGAGCCAGCCACGCTTCCATGTCGCAGGCGGGCTGGCTGTTCATCAGGCCTGAGCCCGGTGTATAGACCGAGGCATAAGGCAGCGCGCCGGTTTTCGGAGAACACAGAAATAAACCACAGAAATCAGCGGCCAGTTCAAGTTGTGCATCCTGGCGGCGATTCAGGTGTTGCACGGCTGTTTGCAATGCCATGGCTGGCTGGGACAATGCAGGGGTTTGCGTGAGCACCTCAAACAAGGTGTTCATTGCAGGGCCTTGATACAGCCTGATATGTTCGGATGTTAATTCCTGCGCAAACAGGGTCGACATCCACCAGTAAAATTCTGCACGTTCTTCGTTAAAGGCGATGAAATCTTTCATGGTCATCCTTACAGTGATTGAACATGGCAAAGGAAGCACCGAAGTGCATTCCTTTGATGTCAGGTTGGATCAGAGGTCCATTGCCGGAAACAATGGGTTGATATCTGTGACTTCCGATGGTCCGTGAAAACCGGTGACGGCAGGGACAGCGCCGGTATATTTTTCAATGTCCACCAGTGCTGATGCCGCCGAGGTTGCCTGCGCCAGCCGGGATGAACCGATGTCCTGCGTGAGCACATTCGGATCGCCATAGGTGCATAAAGTGCCTGGTTTTCCGCCTTCCAGCGGACTGTACCAGGCGCCTTCATGGATCCGGCACACGCCCGGCATAAAATCGTCGGTGACGACGGCCCCTGCCAAAACCTGCCCGCGATCATTAAAGACCCGGACAACATCTCCGTTGCGAATGCCGCGGCTTTTTGCATCCTGTGTGTTGAGATACACAGGTTCCCGGTCTGCAACCGCATAGGTCGCACGATGCTCTGTCGAGGAGCAGAGCTGCGAGTGCAGCCGGTGCTTGGGATGCGTGCTTTGCAGGTTGAGCGGGTAGGCTTGTGAGCCGGGTCCGCCATGGCTGCGTTCATTTTTTTCAAACCACATGGGATGCCCCTGACAGTCGTCATAACCCATGTCGGCAATCGTTTTACAGTAAATCTCGATGAGGCCAGATGCGGTGCCCAGAGGTTCGAGGTCAGGTTCTTTCCGAAAAGATTCATGACGTACCCAGGGTTGGCCGCCCGAAAATTCGACAAAGCCTGTTTCGTCCCAGAACTTTTTAAAGTTGGGTAAACGAACACCAAGACCTCGGCCCTGCAATCGGGCGCCATTGTAGATGTGTTCAATCCAGTCCATTTGAGATTTGCCTTCAGTGAAGGCTTCTTCCCGATCAAAACGGCGACAGAGTTCACGGAAAATGTCGAAGTCATCCTTCGCTTCAAACATGGGTTCAACCACCTTTGGCAGGGCAAGAATCCCGGCATTGGAGTGGTTGCCATATTGTTCAAT
Source organism: Photobacterium sp. 1_MG-2023 (assembly GCF_030547945.1). Classification (NCBI taxonomy): domain Bacteria; kingdom Pseudomonadati; phylum Pseudomonadota; class Gammaproteobacteria; order Vibrionales; family Vibrionaceae; genus Photobacterium; species Photobacterium sp. 1_MG-2023. The sequence goes on from NZ_JAUORR010000010.1 coordinate 44,782, forward strand.
ATCATCCCGTTCATGTGTGGTTGTGGCAGGCAGCACAATATCCGCAAAGCGGCAGGTCGCGGTCCACTGATGATCCACGCAAATCACGGTTTCCAGCTTTTGCCAGGCGTTGATCATTTTGTTGCGATCCTGGTGATGATGGAACGGATTATTACCGCAGAAAATGGCCATTTTCATCAGCGGATAAGTGATGTCGTGACCATTCCACTGGATGGTCTTTCCCGGATTTTCGATGCAATCGACAAAACGGGCCACCGGGATGTACGGAGAGTATCCCCGATATGAACCGTTATGAATGGGGTTGACGCCCGTGACACCGCTGAACCCGGACATGAGCGGTCCAGTGGAGGTCATCGCCCCGGCATCGTTGTAATGCCAGCCGAAGCCGAACCCACCGCCGGGCAGGCCAATATGGCCGAGCATCGCAGCGACGACAACCAGCATCCACGCATACTGTTCGCCATGCTGCATGCGTTGCAGACACCAGCCTCCGATGATCTGAGTTCTGCCTGAAGCCATCTGACGGGCAAGTTTGCGGATCTCATCGGCGGGCACGCCACAAAGTTGCGCCGCCCATTCAGGCGATTTCGCAATACCGTCGTTTACGCCCAGTAAATACGGCAGAAATTTATCAAAGCCGGTGGTGTAATCGGCGATGAAGTCTTTGTCATATCGCTGCTCCGTATACAGCGTGTGGGCGATGGCCAGCATGAGAGGCACATCGGTTTGCGGGTTCAATTTGATCTGGGTGCCACCGACCATTTTTTGTGTTTCGGAAACCACGGGGTCAACGTAAATCACCTTGATTTCACCGCGTCTGACTTTTTCTGCCAGCTGCTCATAATAAGCATAAGGGCTGTGATCCGGTACAAGCCAGCCAACCTGAAGGTTTTTCACCGGATCGGATCCCCAGATCACAATGGTTTTGGCATGTTCAAGCACCAGTGGCCAGGACGTTTGCTGCTCATAGACTTCCATCGCGCCAGCCACGTAGGGCAACACCACCTGCGCCGCGCCGGTAGAATAGTCTCCGGCTTTCGACAGGTAGGTGCCATGCAGACCAATGGCTCGCATCATCATGGTGCCTGCCGAATGCAATTTTCCGACGGACTGCCAGCCTGTATGGCCAGCATACAGGGCGCTCGGACCATATTCGTTCTGCACCCGCTCAAGCTCATGGTAGAAAAAGTCCAGCGCCTGAGACCAGGGCACCCGGACGAAACGGTTATCACCGCGCTGGCTTGTATCCGAGCGAAAGCCATGTTTCAGCCAGTCCAGACGGACCATGGGATATTTCACCCGGGCCGGGTTATAAACCACTTCGCGTACGGCCTGGATCATGTCTGTCGGATGTTTGTCTTTTTCGAACGGCACCGTTTCAACCCAGATGCCATTGACGACTTTGGCGCGAAATGCGCCCCAGTGGGAACCGGAAAGGACGTGACGATCCATGATGGGTTTCATTTCCGAGGCGGCCAGCGCGTTTCGGGGGGCCAGCAAACTGCCGCCAATCACCGACGCGGCTGTGGTTGCAATCATACCTGCCAGAAAGCGGCGGCGGCTCACGCCTTGATTCATTGTCTCAGTCGACATGATATTCTTCCTTCATTCAGTAGCTGAAGTGAGGGAGAGTCTGGCTCTCCGTCAATTCTGGAGTCAGTGGCTGTTCGCGCCACCTGTGTCTTTTCCGTGGTTTTGCAGGTATTTGAGTAACGTCCGCTCTTCGGTTTTACTCAGGCGATAGTAGGCACTCATCGCGTTCAGACCGGAAATCCAGCCATTGGCCGTGAAATGAGCCGGGTCGGGCGCGGCATGGCAGGCATTACAGGTCGCGTCATACATGGTATTGGCGTAATTCCAGACTGGCTGAAGACTGTCCAGCATGTTGTCAGCTGTGATCCAGGCTTCAACGGTCACCTGCTGCCAGACGATCTCTGTCGTCGGGTCGGTCTTTTCTTCGAGCAGGGTTTGTGTGGCTTTGACTTTGTCCCGTATCGTGGCTTTGAAAACACGTTTCCCCATGTATTCTGTCAGAACACGCCCTTTCCCGGATTTTTCCAGCCAGCCATCAATGCGAATTCTGAGCATGTCATTCCGGCGTTCCAGCACGGTGACTTCTGATGCTGGCAGTAGCTGACCTTCAGCTTTGCTTTGCGGATCGGCACTCGCATAAAGAGATTTCTCGCTGAGTGAGTACAGCGTGTCTGCTGCTGCGCCCTGAGATTGGGCCGTTTGCTGCAGGTGTTGGAAGTCTTTCTGGAATCCGCCTGCCATGTTTGGCAGTTCATGGGCAATGCCTTTATGGCAGGCAATACAGTTCATCTGTTCTGCGGCAGCCTGCTGCATTTCAAATGCAGCTTTAGCGGATTGTTTGCTGTGATCCATATTCTCATAGGCATGGCAGCTCTTGCAGGTCTTTGAGTTCTGACTCTCCATGCGATCCCAGACTTTCTGCGCCATTTCTAACCGGTGATCTTCGAACTTTTCCGGAGTATCTATTTTTCCTGTGATGAAGTGGTGATAGAGATCTTTCGCTGCTTCCAGTTTTCGCAGCACTTTCCCGGGGAAATCTTTGGGCTGATGGCAGTCCGTACACACAGCCTGTACACCTGAGGCATTTTTGAAGTGTACCGATTGACGGTATTCCTCATAGTTCTGCTGCATGGTGTGGCACGACGTGCAGAACTCAAGTGATGAGGTCATTTTGAATCCTTTGTGAACCACAAAGGTGCCAGCGAGACAAAGACCGATGCCAATCAGGAGTAAAGCAAGAAGTGAGTATTTTGTGCTCGGTCTGGTGAGTTGATGCCAGATGTGTTTCATAGTGACTACCCGTAAAAGAATATATCCCGCATCTAAATCAATAATGCAGGTGATTTTCCCGGGTAAGCTTACGGAGTATTTATGAATAAGGTTATTAGTAGCGGTGAACAGGGAATGTGGATTTGTGAAAGATCATGAACAGGAAGAATAACGCATCACACGAATTTGTTCGTAATCTTGTGAGGTTGTAATGAATCAGCATATTCTCATTGTCGAAGATGAAATCGTGACCCGGTCTCAGATGGCGGCATATTTTAAAAGTGAAGGGTATTGTGTCAGCGAGGCAGAAAGTGGCACCGAGATGCAGGAAATACTCGTAAAAGAGCGTGTTGATCTGGTGCTGCTGGATATTAACCTGCCGGGTGATGATGGTTTGATCCTGACCCGGAGGCTGCGCGGCCAGTCAAACGTCGGCATCATTCTGGTGACTGGCCGCAACGACAACGTTGACCGGATTGTCGGGCTGGAAATGGGGGCGGATGACTATGTAACGAAGCCATTTCAACTGAGAGAGCTTCAGGTGCGGGTGAAGAATCTGTTATGGCGTATCTCATTGATAAATAAGGCAGTCAGGCCCGACGAAACCGCGAAGGATCACAAAGGGGTGTTCCGGTTTGACGGATGGACGCTGGATACGCACAGACGTTTGCTGACCTGTGGTGATCAACCGGTCAAGCTGACGAAAGCAGAGTATGAACTGATGGTGTCATTTACATCAAACCCGAATACGGTACTGACCCGTGAGCGACTGCTGAATATGCTCAGTCACCGGGTCGACGCACCCAATGATCGGGTTATTGATGTATTAATTCGGCGTATGCGTTCAAAAATGGAAAAAGACCCCAAGAACCCGCAACTTTTTATTACTGTTCACGGTGAAGGGTATTTATTTGCCACGAGCGAATAGGCGCATGAAGATGCGTTGAAATAAATGGTTACATTTAGGGTTTGGCATAATGAATGGCTGGTGAATGAATCAAAAGATTCATTGACTGAGATCAATTTCTATCGAGTGGTATCGCTCACATGAAAATAGATCATGCCGGGGCTGCGCCGGGCTAAAAAGAAACAATTAAAAGGCGGAAAAATAGGCCGTCATTACGGCATAGCGATGTAAGGTTTGCTGGCTGTTCAGCCGCTTTAAGGGGTGATGCAGACTCGGTTTTCCATCCAGCAGACCAAACTGAAGCTGGAGCTGATCGCACAGGGATAGCTCGCAGGGAAGCAGTTTGATCCCATCCTGTAAGTAGCCCTGAATGTTGTCTGGCATTTGCCCCAGCCACCAGGACGGCAGCTGTTTACTGGCCTTGCTGCGATCAAACCAGTGATCGGTCAGCAGCAGTAACTGGTTGTTTTCATCCCGGTTCAGTTGTTTCAGGGTGAGATCGACGGCCTGAAGCAACGCATTTCTTCTCGCTCGGTTCGCACTCTGTAACCGGTGCGCGATGACCCAGAGCGTGACGTCCGGGGTCTGGATACGGAAAACAGGCGGCATCACAACATCTTCCGTTTGGCGCTGTTCAAGGTTGGCCGTCACACCGGCTTTTTCTAGGGTCGCCAGAATCCGACGGCACATCAGCCGCCCTAAGTGGCGATCACGCATCCCCCGGTTATGGACCGTTGGGTAGTGTTGTGAGCAAAGCTGTAAGCAGTCTGATTGAAATTCTTCAATACTGGCGCTGATAAAATCGCTGAACAAAGACGTTGAACCTCAAACTGAGTTGAATTGAAGCCTTTTCATATGTTGGTTAATCATATTGCCAGAAAGGATGGCAGAAAAGTGTTATGTGCCTGAATAACCTGAAGCTGTATCAAATTTATGCGCTCGCGTTGTATCGCTACGTGCGAGAAACTTCAGTTAGGCATCAGAGAACACGGGTTCAGCGGAGTCTAACAAAGACGTCCGCTGATTGGCAGATGTGACAGGGAATTAACTTTCGCTGGATATCTGACGGAAGGATTTGGGCACCCAGCGAAGCAGGGTTTTCTTGCGGAAGCTTAGTAAAATCAGTGCGCCGAACAGATACAGTGCCGGTTCAGTCACGCCGGATTTGACGGACCAGAAATAATGCACAGGGGCGAGCAACACGGCCAGATAAACCCAGTTGTGTAACTGCTGCCAGCGTTTACCCAGCTTGCGCTGTATCTTTTGTGTGGAAGTCACAGCCAGTGCACACAAAATCAACCAGCATACCGCACCCACAGTCAGATAAGGCCGCTCGGCAATTTCGCTGGCCAGTAATGCCCAGTCCAGATTCAGATCCAGCAGGATATAAACCAGTAAGTGCAGCACAGCCCAGAAAAAGCTGTAAAGACCGAGCACACGGCGGACTTTGACCAGGCTTCCTTGTTTCCACCATTTTGCAATGGGGGAGACCATAAGCGTGATGAACAGCGTGTTCAGCGCTGCTTTTCCGGTAAAATGGCTGAGTCCCTGAACGGGATCAGCACCGAACTGACCTTGCAGCGTCTGCAGCACCAGCAAGGCAACATAGAACAGCGACACCGCATGAATCACGGTTTTGAGCGCCGTGATATGACTGGGAGTCAGACGAATTTTTCTCAGTCGCTCAACGGGGGAGATCATTAATAGAACTTCCTTAAATCCATATCTTTGTAAAGACTGGCCACTTCGTTGGCGTACCCGTTGAACAGCTGAGTTGGCTGACGGCGGCTGCTGAAGAGATTGCCTTCACCGATGAAACGCTCACTGGCCTGACTCCAGCGCGGATGATCCACACTTGGATTGACATTGGCATAAAAACCGTATTCCTGAGGCGCGAGCCGGTTCCAGGTTGTTGGGGGTTGTTTGTCTGTCAGGGTAATTTTGACGATAGATTTGATGCTTTTGAAGCCATATTTCCATGGCACAACCAGTCGCAATGGCGCACCGTTTTGTGGCGCCAGTGTTTTCCCATACAAGCCGACTGCAATCAGTGTCAGCGGGTTCATTGCTTCGTCCAGACGCAACCCTTCGACATAGGGATAATCGATGCCGCCCCCGATACGACGGGATGCCTGTCCCGGCATACGTTCGGGATCATACAGTGTCTGAAAAGCAACATACTGAGCGTTGCTGTTTGGTTGTGCCTGCCGAAGCAGAGCGGCGAGCGGGAATCCGATCCAAGGAATATTCATCGACCAGGCTTCCACACAACGTAATCGGTAGATTCGCTCTTCAATCGGGTAGCGTTTGAAAATGTCTTCGTAATTGAGCTTGAAGGGGCGGGAAACCATACCGCCAATCTCAACGCTCCACGGATCGGTGACAAAATTGGCTGCATTGCGGGCCGGATCAGATTTGTCGGTGCCAAACTCATAAAAGTTGTTGTATTTCAGAACTTTATCTTCCGGGGTTAAAGATAAATCCGGGTGAAATTGTGCCGATTCACGGGCATTCAGAACACGACGGCGATCGGGTGTTTTCTCATCACTTTTTAAGACATCAAACAGCCCCGCCTGTGCCTGTGAAGCGAGGGGAAGTGCGGCCAGCGTGATCCCTAATTTTTTAAGAATATCCCGCCGTTGCTGGTAAACAGATTCGGGGGTGACTTCACTTTCCTTGATGACCCAGGATGGCTTGGATTGAATACGCATGGGAATCCCTTGTAAGAAAAACGGAAAAATGGTCTGTGTCATAAAAGACCCGAATTCCATCAAATAATTTCATGGGATTTGAGCATTCACGCAAGTGATGTCTATCTTCCGTGAACAGTCTCAGAAATGACCTGTTTTGAACAACATCAGACACCCTTCCTGCGTGGAAGGGTGGTGGTAGCTCCCCGGTGGGGTTCTGAGCCAGAATCCTTGCCTGTAGGTTCCCCACTCATCCTGAAAACTCCCGGCCAGAATATACATTTCAAGTCCGCCTTCATAGATCTGTTCAGGCAAGCTTGCCCCTGCTTGCCATTGAACCAGCAGCGTTTTGTCTGCTCCGAAGCCGTGGAGTGGCAGCACTGACTGGCCCTCGTCATGGCTGGGTTGCCATCGGGCATTGTGGGTATCAATTCGGAGTGTTTCCAGATCGCCTTCTGCGAACATATTCAGTTTGACATAGAGCACACAGCCGTTCTGACTGGCCGGGGCATGTTGTGTCTGAGCCGGGTTTCGCAGATAGGTACCCGCAGGATACCGGCCAAATTCATCTTCAAAAACACCACTGACCACGAAAATCTCTTCGCCATTTGGGTGAAAATGCACCGAGAAAGAGGTTTCTGGTTCATACCGGACAATACTGGTGACCTGGCCGGACTCTTCGGCTTCACGTTCCAGTGGGATTCGCCATACGCCAGAGGCAGGAGAAGGGATCCAGTTTTCGGTAAGGGTGTTGATGACCACACGCTGATCTCTGTCCATATTGATGGGTTTGAAAGAGGCGTCTGAGCGCGGGTTCATGGTGTTTGCTCCAATCGAATACATTTTCACACTCAATAGTGTAGCCAAACTTCCTGAGTTTGGTTTCAACCCCCCATATTTTGTCTGGTGCGTGATTTCGTTCATAGAAGGCGCTGAAGCTGTGAAGCAGCACATCAAATCACACACTTTTACGATTGACCTCAGAAGAATGCTTGGTATTCTAGCGAACACTTGTACGCCGAATGCAGAGATTCACATGTCCGAAACCAAACCGCCGATTATCTGGCTCAATGTAATGATTTTCACCCTGACTTTTCTGGTTGCAGCCATCGGTGCGCCTGTCTATACCTATCTTGTCGGATTTGACTGGCAGCAAGGCTTGATGCTGCTGGCTGCATTTACCTACTGTGGTATGTCGATCACCGCGGGTTACCACAGGCTCTGGTCTCATAAAGCCTACGAAGCCAATGCCGTGGTCCGCTTTATTTTTGCAGTTGGTGGCGCTTTTGCATTGCAAAACAGTATTCTGCACTGGTCGTCTGATCACCGGATTCACCATCGTCATGTGGACAATAATGATGTTGACCCTTATTCGGCTAAACGTGGTTTTTTCTACAGTCATATTGGCTGGATGCTGCGTGAGTATCAGTCACATCGCTACACGGATTACTCCAATTGTCGTGATCTTCAGAAAGATAAAATCGTGATGTGGCAGCACAAGTACTACGTGCCTCTGGCGATCGCCACAAACTTCGGCATCCCGCTGTTATTTGGCTTATGGCACGGCGACGTATGGGGCGCACTGTTGCTGGTGGGCGTGGTTCGATTGGTGCTGAGTCATCATACAACCTTCTTTATTAACTCGCTGGCCCATATCTGGGGGGATCAACCTTACACGGACAAGAATACGGCCCGTGACAATGGCTTCCTGGCATTCCTGACTTTTGGTGAGGGCTATCATAATTATCATCATATCTTCGAGAATGATTACCGGAACGGGATTCGCTGGTGGCAGTTTGATCCAACGAAATGGCTGATTCGCACTTGCGCCTGGCTCGGTCTGGCAAGCAACCTGCGAACCTGCCCGGAAGATAAAATTGAAAAGGCGAAGGCAACCATGATGCTCAAACGGATTCAAAACCGATTGAATCAGGGCCCGGATCAGTCGGCCATGCTGCATCGTGTTGAGGCTGAATATGAGGTTCTGATTCAGAAGATTTCTGAATACTATGCGACGAAGAAGCAGATGCTAGAAGCCCGGAAGAAAGAGTTGCGTGAGCAGTACGAAAACCTGGAGTTTGTTCAGCATTATCAGGAAGTCAAAGTGAAGCTTGAACAACAGCGCCGCTCCTGGAAGCTCCTGACATCGCAATACGCTTAATTCATCCATTCTAATGTCAATAAAAGCGGGCAGTGCTCGCTTTTTTTGTCATTTTTTTCTGATAATTCTTAAAATATTCCTATCAAACGCCACTTTTTTGACGTACATCTGACCTTTACTGCCCCGGACAAAAGTAAACTGAGATTAAATTCAGGGGAGCTCTGAGAGGTGATCATTCTCTCATTCTGTGTCATAACTAAGAATGTAGATGTCACTTCCTGAGTCAAAATCAAAATTTGCCATAATCATAAGTGGTCTGTAAATGCATCGTTTGTGAGAGTCCACTTTGTTCAGATGGTTCTGGCAGTTGAACCAACACATCGTATTGGAGGCGCTTCCGTGTATCGTACATTACTTTGTACTTTGATTGGCTTAGCCTCAATGAGCGCAAACGCTATTGAGTACCGTATTCCTGCTGACGGCGGAAAGCTCGTTGGTGCGGTGGAGTATTATCAGGTTCCGGAGAACGAGAAAGAAAGCATCGCAGACATTGCCAACCACTTTGATGTGGGTTTTCTGGCTGTGATGGAAGCGAACAAAGGGGTGGATCCGTTCCTGCCTGAACCGGGCACCATGCTGACGATTCCGACCCAATTGATTCTTCCGGATGTCCCTCATGAGGGGATTGTGATTAATCTGGCTGAGTTGCGACTGTATTACTTTCCACCGGGCAAAGATTCTGTTTATGTTTTCCCGATTGGTATCGGGCGAATTGGCCGGGAAACACCGGTGATGACCACATCTATCAGTCAGAAAATTGAAAACCCGACCTGGACACCCACGGCGAACATTCGCCGCGAATATCGGGAAGATCGGGGAATCGAACTGCCTGCCGTGGTTCCGGCTGGCCCGGATAACCCGCTGGGTGAATATGCGATGCGTCTGGCGCATAGCCGTGGAGAATATCTGATTCACGGCACCAACAAAGATTTCGGGATTGGCATGCGAGTCAGCTCAGGTTGTATTCGCATGAATCCATGGGATATTGAGTGGCTGTTCCCGCAGATTCCAAAGGGGACGAAAGTCAGAGTGATTAATCAGCCTGTGAAAGAAACGCGTGAACCCGATGGCAGCCTGTATGTGGAAGTGCATCAACCGTTGTCGAAATCTGAAGCGGAAGCGGGTTCAGCAAAAGTCGTGAATGCTTCACGTTCACTTGTGAGTGCTGTAGAAAGTAACCATCAGGCCGTGACGAAGTTGTCTCAGGCGCTGGAGTCGCAGGAAGGGCTCCCAATCGCACTGGATTAATCAGCAAGCAATCTCTTCAGCTTGATACATGAAACAGGCCGCATTTGCGGCCTGTTTGCTTGATGGGGGTTGGCCAGCGATTCAGAAACAACAGACAAAAAAAAGAGTGGTGCATAAGCACCACTCTTTTTGTCGGTTTGATATTACTTACGATACGAGCTAGCCATGTTGTCAATACGCTGGTTAGCACGCATTGCTTCCTGGTAAGCAGCATCAGCAGATGCACGAGCGTCGTTCACGGCGCCTGCCATCTGATCTTGCTGACTTTGCAGAGCACCTACTTGGTCAGAAAGCATGTCTACTTTGTTGGTGAGTTGTTGCATTTGGTCTACTTCATCTGAGCTAGAACAGCCAATCAAAGTTGCGCTCAGAATGATACCAGTAAGGATAGATAATGAACGGTTCATTTTTCTTTCTTCTCCTTTGTTTTGCCACTACAGACCGAGTGTAAAATTTTTCAGTCGGCAGAGTTAGTATGGCATATGTTATTCAAATTGCTCATCCAAGAAGCTTTTTTCCAAAAAAAAATTCTCTCAAAGACGAGAAAGAGCCCGTGGGCAACAGAGAGAATGCGACTTTCAGGAATTTTAGTCAATGCTCGCTATGTGAATGATATGTCAAATCTTATTGTTCAATTCTCAAATAAGAGACGCTCGTTTTTGGTGATGGCGTCTACCAGAATGTTTGGGTTCAAGGTGTGCGGGACTTTTTCCAGCAAGGTACCGTCTGGTTTTAATAGGTAGAAGTAGGAGCTGTGGTCGATGGAATATTCAAGCGCCGAATCTTCCTGAGTCGATTTCATATAAAGGACGCCATACTTCTTGGCCAGTAATTGCGTCTGCGCCTGGGTTCCCGTCATCCCGGTAATCTCAGGATGAAAATATTGCGCGTATTGTGCGCTTTTTTCCGGTGTATCTCTTTCCGGGTCCAGTGTAATAAATACGGGCCAGACTTTACTGAGCTCATCTTGAGAGACGGCTTTTAATGCGGCGCCTAAAATTGCCAGCGAGGTGGGGCAGACATCCGGACAATGGGTGAAACCAAAGTAGACAACACGAAGGCGCTCATCGCTGGTGTTGAAGAGGTTGAGGGTTTCTGAGCCGCTTTCAAGCTGTCCGCTGGTTTGTTCAGCTTCAGCAACACGGGTTTCGTGACTATCTACAAAGTAACGGGTGGCTAAGCCGGCGATCAGCGCGACGGCCAGAATTATCCATTGGAATTTCACTGTGTCATCCTCAGGGAAACGTAAAGCGGTGAATGGGAACCGGAAACGGGTGTAATACTGCCTTGCCATGTCATTGAATCTTCCGTACAGAAAGGCAGCATGAGTTCACCAGAAAAACTGCGATCCGGTTGTCGTATTAATTTCAGTTGATACTGCCCCATCATCATTTCATGGCCTTCCAGACTCAGGAGCAGCATGTCTGCCTCTTCAGGGAGTGCTGGCCATTGGACAGTCATTTGCGTCGGTTGCAACGGATGAACGACATCGTGACTTAACCGGACGATGGCGTCCTGCTGCAGGCAAGCCTGTTGGCTCAGTGTACAGGCGAGGTCAGGCTGAAATTCAGAGGGTTTCTTGACGAGATCGGGTAACCACTCAATGGCAGCAAAGCCGAGACCAAATGCAAGAACCAGTTTCAGTGGTAAGGCCCACGGTTTAAAACGAAGTGTCTGAGACATGGATCACCTGAGTGTGAACATCAACTGATGTATGGTATCACGCTTTTTTCAGCAGAAGCAGTCAGATAAAACAAAGACCACACACGGTGGTCTTGGTGATGGGTTACGCGTCGGTAAACTTTTCCAGCCCCCACACGAGGAAAATGCCCAGTAACATGGCCAGAATTGCATACGCCAGTAAGGCCGGCTGGCCCGTGACGTGTTCAAAACTGAAGGGCGATAGATTATGTTCCAGCAGTGGGACTTGCTCGCCACTGGAATTCGTGCGCCAGGTCAGTGTTTCTTTCCATGGCCACACCTTGTTGAGTGTACCCAGCATCAGCCCCGTCAGAAACGTCAGGGTCAGGTCGCGGTAATGCCTGAGCAGCCAGGACAGGACGTGAGAAAAACACAGCAGGCCAATGGCACAGCCTGTCGCAAACAGGCCCAGTGTCCCAAGTTGCAGCGACTTCGCTGCCGCCAGTATGGGAGCATACATTCCCAGAAGCAGCAGAATAAAACTGCCGGAGATGCCTGGCAGGATCATGGCACAGATGGCAATCGAACCGGCCAAAATCACGTTTGTACCGGTCGGAGCCATGTCGATTGGATGCAACACGGTAATCCCGTAAGCAAAAGCAGCACCGGCAAGAATGCACACAATGCGTGACAGCCCCCAGTGTTGCACTTGTTTGAACATATGCACTGCAGAAATCAGGATCAGGCCGAAAAAGAACGACCAAAGCGGAATCGGATGGGTATGAAGCATCCAGGTGATCACACGAGCCAGCGTGAGGATGCTGGTCAGAATACCCGCCAGCAGAACAATCAGGAACCCGGCATTAATATGACTCAGGACGGCTTTTATCCCTTGCTGACGCCAAAGGGAAATCAGGCTCGGATTGATACGTCGTATGCTTTCAAGCAGGGTGTCATAAATACCTGTAATAAAGGCAATTGTGCCACCTGATACACCCGGGACGACATCCGCCGCACCCATCGCTAAACCTTTTAAAAATGTAAATACTTTGCTCATTACAACTCAGGAATCGTTTTTATGAAAGTGGGGGCATTATACCGTTTCAGCGTCAAAACGGTATGCGCACTTTGTTGCTTCTGAGTAAAAGTTTGTGATTGTTCCTGGCAAACCAGCCCGCTAACCGGATAAATGATGAAATGTCTCAATATCCGGTCGAAATTTGTCGTCGATTTGCTTAACTCTAAGTATGAGCCTGAAAGGCTCGACTTGTCGTAAGGTGACCACAATGAAATGGAACAGTGTGCTTTTGGCGACGCTGGTTGTTTCCGGAATGTTCGTGGCAGGCGCTCAGTCAGAAAGCCGGCTGATGTCTTATGAAGATTATATGGAACGTTGCACGGAAACTTATGGTTCCGACCGGGTTTCAACCAGTGTGTGCGAAAACCAGTATCTGACGATGTATGCCAGAGAGGAAGAGTTAACCGCACAGGCGGATACCCGGATGCCTGAAGCGACTTCTCTGGAAGATGAAGCAACATCGCCGTCTGTCTCAGAACCTGAAACAGAACAGCCGGAGTAACCGGCTGTTCTGAGGTTTAGTGACCGTGGATGGGGCCGAGTGGCAAGGTAATGCTCACCGTGACCCCTTGGCGGTCATCCCGGTTGTCGATGTGGATCTGCCCATGGTGATATTCCACAATCAGCCGGGCGATATAGAGTCCTAATCCAAGATGCGGCTTGGTTTGGTGCGCTTGATTGCGAACTGAAACCATGGAATGAAGCAACTGATTGGTCATGTTCTCTGGCAGTAATGGCCCCAGATTACTGATTGAGAGCTGCGCATGCGCCTGATTTTGTGACAGCGTCACTTCAATCGGGTTTCCGGGTTCACTAAACTCTGTTGCATTCGCAATCAGTTTATCCAGCAGTTGGGCCAGAAAATCAGGTGCCCCGTGCATCATCATCGCTGAATCTGTTGTTATCACTCGGAATTCATCATCTGGAAAGGCGAGTTGATAGCCTTGAATACAGCCCCGGACAAGTTCATCCAATGCGAATTGTTCCCGATCAGCCCCTTGTAAGCTTTGCTCAATCCGTGTGGCTTCCGTCATGCTGGACAAGATCGTGCCTAATCGCCGGATACCTTCCTGAGCCCGGTCGATATATCTCTGCGAGTCTTCATCGTGTTGAACCATGGCCAGATTATCCAGAGAAGAACGGACGACAGCAACCGGGGTTCTCAACTCATGGGAGAGGCGCGAAGATAAATTCTCCAGATAGTGGTTGTATTGGCTGAGCCGGCTCACCATATCTGCAAGGCTGCGGGATAAATCCCCGATCTCATCTCTGGAGGTGGACGATGCAATGGCTTCCCGAATCCGGCCCTGTGCATCAATGGATTGTTCAGCCTGATCCCGGAGCTGGCGAATGCGGTTCGACAGACTGGACGCAAACAGAAACAGAATGACTGCTGCAATCAGGATGATAATCAGCAGCACATTGAACAGCTGCTCCAGAGCTCGGTTTTTGAGGGTCTGGACCCCGGCGGTGGATTCTTCAACAACAACAGCCCCCATCACCTGATTCTGCAGCCAGATAGGATAGGCGGCGGACAGGATCATGGCATTGCCGTCTGAAGAAGGACGCCAGTGTGCATACCCCCGGCCATGTAATGCCTGATCAATGTGGACCCCCTGAAGTCTGGCCGGATTCGCGGGCTGATCATCAAACGGCTCCGGTTTATCCAGCAAAAAGGTATAGTACAACGGCCGGAGCGCGTGCTCTTCAATCCAGGACTGAATCCCTTCCGATGCTTCATCGTAACGGATGGATGTCGCCCAAACGCCATCGGAATGACGGATGTCCCCGGACTGCGCCAGGACTCGCTGATGCCGGTCCAACACCCAGATCCGTGAGCTGCTGTGTCCCATTCCCTGAACAATGCGTTCGATTTCCGGTGAAGGCAGTAACACGGTGCCTAATGTTCGTTCTGATTTCGGGTTCGACGTTGCGATGACCCGCTCAACATCCCGGCTTGTTGCCTGATCAACCTGATGAACGGCAATGGCCAGTTTCTGGCCCAGATGGTCAGAAGGGACACTGAATTCAAGGTCATAGCCTGTATTGCTCGGCTGCCATCGGGCCTGGATCAATGCAGAAGGGGAATACAAATCCGGTGAGTCCAACTCATCTGTGATTTGCCAGACCGAGGTTTGCCCATCGCTTTCCAGCGCAATCAGATATCGCTCAAACGTGCCATCCGGCGTGGTGAGTGAGAGGGTCAGATGGTCATTCCGGTCGACACGCAAGCTGCCCGAGCGGCGTGTCATGAGATGTCCATCCTTCACTTTCAGCGCGCCATAAATGTGTTGTTGTGCACTGCCGAGAATCAAATAAAACCCGTGTTCTTTGCGAAGATCCGGACGTGTGCTGAACAAGACAAAAGGCTGACCGTAATACTGCATTTTGGTGGGCAGATCGTCCGGCCAGTCTGCGAGCTGGCCATCGATTTCTATCGTCGAGGGTAAATCATAAATGTAGAGATCCCTGCCTTGCTGGATTTTGGGCTGCATACTGGCTTGCTGACTGAAGAGCGCAGGGCGCTCGTTAAGTGCAGTTGCGATGGCTCTGGCTGTGCCGATCAGGGTCTGTTCCTGACCCTGACGGAGTAACTTTTCCATTTCAAGCACGAATCGATAGCCAAACCATGGCAATGTAAGTAACAAACTGGCGATGATGATGATTTTGACGCGCAGGCCAATCTTAAATCGCTGAATCAGGCGCCCCATCGGTATCCCATCCCGTAGACTGTGTGGATCTGGTCAAAATCAGGGTCCTGCTGCAGGAATTTTTTGCGGATACGCTTCACGTGCGAGGTAATGGTACTGTCATCAACAACGACTCTGGCATCGTCCATTAAATCTTGCCGGCTGCGAACATGTCCCGGACGTTTTGCGAGTGCATACACCATCCAGAATTCTGTAACGGTCAGATCAATGGGTTGTTCCCGCCAGAAAATCTGCATCTTGTTCTGGTCGATCGTCAATGCATCCCGGTAGAGCAACGTTTCAGCTGAACTGGGGACGGCCAGCAGTTCGCTGCGACGGAACAATGCTGCAATTCTTGCGATCAGGTGTGGCAGGCTGATGTCTTTCGTCAGGTAATCATCAGCCCCCATCCTTAAGCCACAGACGGTGTCAAAGTCGCTGTCGCGGGCGGTCAGAAAAATGATCGGCAAAGTGGGGGACAAGGCTCGTAAGGACTGGCACAGCGTAAATCCGCCATCAATTTCATGTCCGAGCCCGATATCAATAATGGCCAGATCCGGGAGTTTCACTTCAAATGCGGCCTGAGCCTGCAACCGGTCAGCATAGCCCTGCACAGCGTAGCCATGTTTTTTCAGGACATCGGTGTAGTTTTCCCGGATGGCTGTTTCATCTTCAACAATTGCGATCTGCTTCATCTGCTACTTCGTTCTTCATTTTGAATAATGCAGACTATACCGCAACTCAAAGGCTAAAAAAGTGCAAATGCATGCTCAGATGCAATTGCCATTTTTTTGCCACAATTCATCTGCACATTGCCTTTTTTCATCCCGCTTGAAGCCAGAACTTCTTGGTTTAATTCACTCATCGGCACACCACGGCAGCAATGCACTGGGTGGCCTCGTTGAATACTCAAACACACATGAAGGAAAGATTGATGAAAACGATGATGAAAAAACATGCGCTGTCTCTGGTGGTCGTTGCGGCAATGTCAGCAGGTTCGGGCCAGGCTCATGCAGCCTCTGCAGATGTTCAGGCACCAATTCAGCAGGAACAATGGGTTGGGATGGGTTCCGGTGCAGCAATGGGCGTGATTGTCGGGGGGCCTGTCGGTGCCGTGATTGGTGCTATGGTGGGCGGTATAGTCGGGACAGCTGTCGGTCAGGATGGGTATATCATTTCACAGCAAGCCCAATTGGAGCATCAGGCGGAAACGATTAATCACCTCAATGTTCGCAACGCAGAATTGGAACCGCTTCAGGAGAGCTACAGTGCGTTGCAGCAGGAGCTTGCAAGTTTGCGAGTGACACAGCAACAACGGGATTTAGCGCTGGCAATGAATGTGCACTTCCGTACAGGTTCTGCAAAGATAGAGCCTCATTTTCAGTCCCAGCTGGATGAAATCGCTGAATTAATGAAGCAATCACCCGAAGTGAATTGGGAGCTGTCTGGCTATGCGGACCGTCGCGGCGACACAGAGCGAAACCTGTCGCTGTCAGAAGAGCGAGCGAACCGTGTCCGGGATTATCTTGAATCACGCGGGGTGAATCCTGTTCAGATTGTGACCATTGCGTATGGTGAAGAAGAGCCACTGCAGGTTGACGAAACAGGCGAGTATGACTTTTTTGACCGCCGAGTCACTTTGCGCAGCCAGCAAGGTCCGGTCCAGACGGCTCAATCGCAGTAGGAGCTGGCTATGAATACGACTACGCGTTTTACACTCAGCAGTTGTCTGATTCCGATTGCAATCATGGTGTTATTTACTTTGCAGTTGGCGATTAAGGGGGATAAGTCGACATCTTCAATGAATTATCTGATGCAGATAAAAGGAGTGAACCATGAAACATGGCAGCATACGGAACATGCGAATATCAGTGAATCCGATCAGACGATCATTGCGTCACGGGGGCCCACTGGCCCCTGATTCCCATTTTGTCTTTCTTTTTAAGATGACCGTGCTTCACTTGAGTATAATTTACTGTTAACGCCCAGCATTTAATGAGTAATGCCTGCATTCAGCGTGCTTCGGAGGACTGCAGGCTCTCTCTCAATCTGTCTTGTACCACTTCAACCAGCAGATCGGGCTGGAATTTGGAGATAAAGCGATCACAGCCGACTTTTTCGACCATGGCCTGATTAAAGCTGCCACTCAGTGATGTATTCAGCGCGATAAACAATTCATTCATCCGCTGGTCCTGGCGAATTTCATGCGTGAGACGGTAGCCGTCCATTTCAGGCATTTCTGCATCCGTGAACATCATCAGAATTTCCTGATAGATATCTTTGCCTTCATTGCACCAGGTTTTCAGTAAGTCCAGAGCTTGCCTGCCATTGGTTGCTTCAATGACTTCAAGGCCCAATTGTGACAGGGTATCGCGGATCTGAGCGCGCGCGGTTGATGAATCATCCACGATCAGTACTTTCTGTCCATAAAGCTGACTGACGAGTGTCTGATCTAACACGGCGTCTGAGATTTCTGTATTGTAAGAGACAATTTCGGCCAGCACTTTTTCGACATCCACAATGCTGACCAGCCGTTCATGATTATCCCGTTTCACACGGGTAATGGCCGTCAGGTAATTGTTTTTTCCGGCATGCAGTGGTGGCGGCTGAATATCTTGCCAGGTCAGATTGGTAATGTTCAGGACCTGTCCAACCAGAAATCCCTGAACACTTCGGTTGTACTCAGTAATGATCAGGTTGGTTTCACTGTTTTCATCTGTTGCCCGGACACCAATCGCCTGCCGTAAATCAATAATCGGGATCGATTGCCTGCGTATTGTCGCGACACCACATACACTGGGGTGGCTGCCCGGCAGGGAATGTAAATGAGGCTGTTTCACAACTTCGCGAATCTTGAAGACATTAATCGCAAACAGTTGCGCTGAGTGGAGCCTGAAAATCAGTAGCTCCAGGCGGTTTTCTCCAACAAGCTGTGTTCGCAGATCGACTGCATCAAGAATGGTCGTCATCTTGTGATCCGATACGTTGAGTATTTATTTGGGATTTCAGGAAATTATAGAGATTTGCAAGTTAAAGTCATAAAGATCGATAAAAGCTAAGAGCAATATCTCAGTTTCAATGAGTCGAAGCCTGGACAAGGCTTTCCAATTGTTATCTCGATGAAGAACCGGGCTTCACAAAATTGAGAACTCTTCTGTATTTGTGACAAATTCAGTATTTCATCCCGCAATTCATAGCCTCAGTAACATAACTCATTGACACTGGCGGCAACCTTACCTCAAAGAGTAAATATTATTTTTCAAAAGTCACTATTTGGATGATTTTTGTCTGAATGAATGTTTGTTAACCTTTTTTTAACCTTTGCCTGGAAGCGCTTATCTGTCATTGATTTATCATGTTTCAAAATGTAAATGCATGAGTTTGAAACATTTTGACAACATCTTTGGTACGTAAGGTGACTATAAATTCGCCAGAAAAGCTGGAACAATACCCGGAAATGAAGCGGCCAGCCTAAGAATTGGCATGTGATGTTGTTCTTGGATGTTTCAGTGAGGTGTTGATGAAATTCTTGTTCATTCTTCTGATTTCAGTCATTGCTGGTGTGCTCTCGGGTGAGCATTTTCATTCGTTTATGGCTGGTTTTGGCGTCGCTTCTTTGGCTGTGGGTGTCGCTTACTGGCTGGCTTTTCGTTCAACGCAATACCCGCAAATGGCTTTTTTGCTGTTACTGACCGGATTAATGGCAAAACTGGGTGTGACTGTATTTGGCGTGATGTGGGGCCTTGAGAATCAGGTGATTCATTCACCATTCGTGTTTGCACTCTCTTATCTGTTCTTCTCGATTGTTGCCACTTATGGCTACTTTAAGCTACGTGAGTTTCAACTGAACCGTCTTGAAGCTGCACGCGCTTAACGCGAAGTGGTAGGGACAGCAACGAATCTGAATCAGGGACGTTTGAAACGGCCCTGATTGGTTTTTTGGGGAAAGGAAGTACCTTAGCGTTGTAAGAACGGGTGACGCTGACCCATTTGAACGGTGGCTGCCACGTCAAGCGTCTCGGTCAGTAATGTCAGATTGGCTTTGTAACCGGGTTGGAGCACACCATAGCTTTGATCAATGCCCAAGGCTTTCGCCGGGTACAGGCTGGCCATCCGCAAGGCTTCTTCCAGACTGAGCCCTACATGCTGAATCAGGTTTCGGACGCCTTCAATCATAGTAATCGCTGCGCCAGCAATGGTGCCATCTGCATAGTGACATTTTCCATCGGTGACGAAAGCCGGTATCCCCGCCATGTTGTATTCGGTCAGGTTGGTTCCGGCTGGCGTCACAGCATCTGTGACCATAAACAGGTGCTCTCCCAAAAGCTGGTGCGCAATTCGTACCGCTGCGTAGTCGACATGAATGCCATCCACAATAATGCCCGCAAAAGGTTTCTGGTCGAACACATAACCGACCGCACCGGGTTCCCGCGAATCGAGCGGGCTCATAGCATTGAAGAGGTGCGTTGCCATCTGAATGCCGTTTTTGGCCATCAGATCGGCGTATCTGGCATTCGTATGACCCATGGAAACAATGATTTCTGCTTGCGTCAGGATATCGATCACGGCTTGATCACACTGTTCCGGGGCGAGGGTGATGACCTTGATGCGGTCGGCATGCGACGCGAGAAAATGTGCAGTCTGCTCATCCAGCTCCCGGATACAGTCTTCCTGATGCGCCCCTTTCTTTTGCCTGCTGATAAACGGGCCTTCGAGATGTAACCCTAAAATGCCTTGATTGGCGGGTTCGTGAATACTCTCTGCCAAGGCGATGACTTCAGAAAGAGACTCAGACTGGCTGGTAATAAAAGTTGGTAAATAATGCGTTGTTCCGAAGCGCAGATTGGTCGCATTCATGGTGTCTAAGGTGGCCTGAGAGATATCTGTGTTGAGCAGAACACCGCCGCAACCATTCAATTGAATATCGATGAAACCTGCTGTGGCAAGAAGCCCGGAACCATCCAGTGTATCTGCCGGGATGATCTGGGATTGCTCGGCAACGGACATAGGCAGGATGGCATTGATGGTATCGCCGTCAATCAGGATGGCTTGGTCTTTTTCAATCGTGCTGCCATTGAACACGCTGATATGGGTAATTGCGTACATGGGCCGTTTTCCGAATGTGAAGGGAGATGGCGCAGTGGCTATCTTATTTTTCTTATGAAAATAAGATAGCCTGCATTGACCCGTGAATCAATGCTTCTGTGAAGCATTTGTTACGCGAAAACGGGGTTACTTAATCAGGTTTAAGATGGTTTTGAAGCTTTCACCCGAGGCGACTCGCTGCAGTTCAAAGAGCGCCATTTCTGTACTGCTGAGCGTGACACCAGCTTGAGACATGCGGTTCAGCGCAATGGTCTTATTATTGCCAATCCGGGAAGAAACAGCATCTGCGACCACTTCCACATGAAAGTCTTTGTCCAGTAGATCCATCGCCGTCTGATAAACACAGATATGCGCTTCAATTCCAACAAGCAGAACACTGTGGCAGCCTGATGATTTCAGAGCATCCATGAAGGCCGGGGATTGGCAACCACTGAAACAGTTTTTGGCAATGGGGGAAAGATCGGTTAGGTGTTCAGCAACTTGCGGAATTGTGGGGCCAAGTTTGTCGGGTAATTGTTCCAGCCAGAGAATCGGCAGGCCTAATGCTTTTGCGCCTTGAGTCATGACAGAGAGATTGCTGAATAAGGTTTCAGCGTCATCCATAAGTGTCGCCAGCTTTCCCTGTACATCGACAATGACAAGTGCGGTTTTATTGCGATCCAACATAGGAATATCCTTTTCAATTTTTGATGATGAATATCTTTTACATGAGAAGTTTAGTCGTTCTGTGGGGCAGGAGATTCACCGCCTAGACCATGTGCCGTTCAGACTGAAAAGTCAAGGGTGGCACTACAGCCCGCATAAGAGGGAGGTTGTCTCATTTCCCGGGCTGGAATATACCTTGTAACCTGTTTCACCTTTACATTGCGGGAAAATGGCGAAACAATGTGGCGATTCTGAAATGTACTTGATTCAATATGACTGAAAAAAAATCGAACCCGCTTACCGATCTTATCTTTAATGTGATTGTGCCCTCAGTTGTTCTGATGAAACTGAGTGGTCAGGACTATCTTGGTCCGGTAAATGCACTTGTGCTTGCTTTGGCTTTCCCGGTCGTTCTCGGGGGATATGAACTCCTTAAACATAAGAAATTCAATTTTATCTCGCTGCTGGGCTTTATCAGTGTCCTGCTGACCGGGGGAATTGGTTTACTTGAGCTGGATACGCAATGGCTTGCCATTAAAGAAGCCCTGATTCCTGGCTTAATTGGTTTGGTTGTATTCGGTTCTACCTTTACCCGCTATCCGATTGTCACGAAAATGATCTTTAATGACACGGTCCTGAATCTTGATCTGATTAAAGAGCATCTGAACAAGCATGATAAACAGGCTGAATTCAACAAGTGTCTGACGCAGTCTAATTATCTGTTTGCCAGTACTTTTGTGTTTTCTGCCGTGATGAATTACGTGCTTGCGACCACGATTGTCACCAGCCCGGCGGGCTCTGAAGCCTTTAATGAAGAGCTTGGTGAGATGACGCTGCTGAGTTACCCGATGATTGCAATTCCATCCATGCTGATGATGTTTGGAATTTTCTATTATGTGTGGCGTTCAATTCGCCGGATGACTCATCTGGAAGCGAATCAAATCTTTAAAATGCAGTAATTGCTTTGATTTGACGGAATGCACATAGGCCTGAGACATCAGGCCTTTTTTACACTTGTATTTTGTTAAAGTCCATCCGGACGGATTCTCAGGAATCGGGCAAATCTTGGAATCTGATTGCTTGTATACCCATTGTGTCTGAAAGTGATTTGGCTGCCGATTGCCGGGGGAGACAGGCGATCAGCATCCGTGAACCCTGATCCGATTTTAAACGGAGGGTGCCCCGCCATTTTGACCCAGATTGCACCCATCATCCCCTGATATTTACCTTTGCCTGGCTCATAGCCCATGACCGTGGCTTCGGCATCTTGGAAACGCTTTAACTTGAGGACGCCATCCGTTTGACCGTGCTGGTAACGTTGTGCATCCCAGTGCAACATCAGTCCTTCACCGCCGTGTTTTTCTATTTCAGTCAGCAGATTGTCCAGTGCCAGCACGGTATCCACTTTCTGTTGAGGGAGCACTTTCACGTGCGGCAGATCCAATTGGGCGACGTGTTTACTGAAATGCTGGTGGCGTTCTCCAAATGTTCCGTCATGCGCCGGTGCATCAAATATCATGAACTGAATCTTTCGCCATTGTGAGTCGTTCGGCTGCCCATCCAGTACGGTCTGCATCACCAGCGGGTAGTTTTCACGGCCAGCCCAGAGTTCGCCTTCCAGTGGGAAGTCAGGAAGGGATTCGGTAAACCAGTGCGGCGCAATGATGGGGTGACCAGACCGTGTCAGCAGTTGTTTACCTGTCCAGTGAGCTCGGATTCCATCCAGCTTTTCGCTGACCCAATAGTCTGAGAGTCTTCTGCCTTTGGGCAGGTCAATTTCTGGTTCTGAGCCACTGAGCGCCGTGGCTTTCATGACACTGAATCCCGGTGTTGCCTGAGACACTGGCGATAAAGTCAGTGTAATCAGGAATGCTAAAACAGAGTATTTCATGCGTGATGTCCTTTGAATCATTTCAAATCAGTTAAAGCACCATAAGTGAAATTTTTGTGGTTGCAGTGCAGGTGATGGAACAGGCTGCAGGAATGCGGCTGGCCTGAAGGCTTACATGATATCGGTGCAGAGTCTGTCAACGGAATTGCGAGTGATCTCCTGATAGATAGTGTTTTGTGAACCGGGGTAGAACAAGCGAATATCGCGGATAAATGAAGGTTTGACGGGTGAGATGCGCTGAGTTGAGCATCATAGAATCAATTGATTATAATATTGAAATTGTTCTGACATCCATGAAAGTGAGTATGTTAGGCTTTGCCGGTTTATGATTGCTTGTCCTGTTAGGAGTATGGAATGGTTTTGATGTCGAACTGGAAGGTGGCATTGGTTGCAGGGGTCATTGCAGGCGCTGTACTGGCGTCATCAATAGGTTATATCCGGCAACAGCCTCATTCGGCAGAACTGCAAACCCTGAGAGTACAAAATGCCGAGCAGGTTGAGCAGATTCAAAGCCTGAGTGAGCGTTTGGAAACGTTGGAATCCTTCCAGACTGATAAAGCACTGGCAGTGAAAACACTGCAGGAGGCTCTGCAAGAAAAGCAGCTTGCGCTGGATGCATTGCAAAAAGAGCATGCAAAGGAGTTAGCTTCTCTTAAACAGCAAAAGCAGCAACTGGCAGTCAGCAAAAAGAAACTGGACACCAAAGTGGAGACCCTGACGCAAGCGACGAAAATACAGCAAAGCGTATTGTCTAACTCCAAAGCACTTTACCAGCAGCAATTAGAGCTTCAGAAACAACTGAATCAGGCCGAATCGGACCTGAAGCAGGCACGTCGTGTCGCAGATGAATTCAAGAAACCCTGTGAAGAATTCAAATCTGGCAAAAGCTGGAATTGGGTGTCTCAGGCGGATTGCGATCGGTACGAGCAGAAGCTGTCGAAAGTCGCAGAAGCTGAGGTTGAGAAATCGGCGCTTCAGCAAGAACTCGACGTCCTGAACCAGAAAATTGAAGTCGCATTACCCGAGAATCAATCCGAGTAATTTCCTGCGAGAGGTGGCACATGGACCTGTGCAAGATGAATCAGGTGTCTGTTCAGAATTTACTGGATGATATCCCGGTGCATTTACCCGAGGAATGCATTCAGAACTTGATTGTGTCTCCCCATGTACGCGTGGAACGTATTGTGTCCAGAGGACACCAGACCCCGGATGGAGACTGGTATGATCAGGAAGACAACGAATGGGTCATGGTGATTCAGGGACAGGCCGAACTTGCATTTGATGGTGCGCGGCCTCCAGTCCAGATCAAAGCGGGTCAGGGGCTTTTTTTGCCAGCCCATTGCCGTCACCGGGTCAATTGGACTTCACCGGACGAGGACACACTCTGGCTGGCAATTTTCTTCCCTGCCTGAGCAATGGCCTTGATGACTGCACTCAGTCATTGACAGGTGTTTTAAGTTGTCCAACGGGGAGCGCAAGTGCTGTCGGGAAGCAACGCGCGGCAGCCAGTTGTTCCGCTTTTTCCACGATAGCCTCAAGCGACAATTGTTGTGTGGTTGAAAAGCGTTCTTCCCAGCGATTGCAGGCGCCACTTGCTGACTCTGAAATCATCCCTTCGCAGACCAATTGTTCCAGAATTCGTTCGGCTGCCGCCAGTGCCGAAGATGCCTTTACAATTTCAGCCCTCGCATAACGTTGCCCGGCAAACGAGACGTCTGCGGCGCGTAAGGACGGGTCATCCCCCGGAATTTGCTGGGCGCCAAAAAGTGGCGGACCACCAATCACCGCGGACTGATACGCCGGAATGAATTGGGCCAGATGAGCGATTGCACGCTGAGTACGTGCTTCAGCTTCCTGGGGCTGCCAGCCGTTTTTCAGCTTGGCTTTGAATGATTCGCTAAGCTCGGGTTGTGCACTTGTTGCAGTACTGCGGACAAGACCATCCTGAAACAGCGTGATCTCCGGCGTCATGCCATGGAGCTGGAAATAACCATCAGGGTAGGGAGTGAGCTGTGCCATGCCTTCAGGCGTACCACGCTGGCCGTGAAAAATAACTTCGGGCCAGTCTGCTTGGCTGTCTTGCCAGTGGGTGACATATGCGGCTTTAAATTCCACCAGACGTTGACGAGGGTGCGATGCCAGATTGTCCAGTGTGCCAGTACGATATCCACAGGCATTGATGACATAATCAACCTCGATCTCACGACTGATCACATCAGTTTTGTTTTCATCAAAAGACTGATAGGTGATCCGCCATTGATTTGGTTGCGGTAAGTGCGCCAGACCGGTGACTTGTGTGCTGGTATGTACCTGACAATGACCAAGTGCATCCAGCGCCAGAGAAACGGTCGCGGCAAGCCGGAAGACGCTGACACCATATTCCTGTACCAGGACAAAAGGATATTGGAAGTTATTCAGATCTAAGTGTCGGGCGACCGGAATCATCCAGTCATCGGCAGTCTTAGCGCAATCGGGGAGCTCCCGCTGTGCAAGCCGTTCCATGTCTTCTCGGGAATACAGTCGAAAATATTCATCAGGGTGCCCAAGAACCGCATTGCATTCATCTTGTGTCACGAGTGCCTGATAACGCTGTTTCAGCAGCTTGAGACGTGGAATGAGATGTTCCGGATGTTCTGGATCCTTGCGTGGTACAGCAATGACGGTTGGACGGATGTTGGCACTGTGCGGATACACGCGTAGTGTCTCGATGGATTGCTCCAACAGTTGCAGACACTGTTGATCTGAAATGTCCCGATATAAATTCCCACCGGCATGAAGATGGCAGATTGGCGGACCATTCACTAAGCTTGGACCTGCTTCAAACAGACTTACAGCGAAGCCTTGCTCGGCAAGCCGAAGGGCAATGGTGGAACCAGCCATTCCTCCGCCAATCACCCCGATTTTAAGATGGTTATTGGGGGGGGTATTGCTTGCGTCAGTCATATTCAATGGGAATTCATCATCATTTCAAATCTCGTACCCGGCATTTTACTCACCATTGGCACGCTTTGAAACCGTGTAATCGCGTTCAAAGGACTGTTTGTACATTTTTCTGTCAGAAATAATTTACATTGTAAATTCCCGTGAATTCTTTGTCCTTCGTCTTTGCGAACGGAGCGATCGAGATGTTTGTATACAAATGGCGCATTGTGCTGTTTGTCCGCATGAAGAGCTATGAATGACGGTTTGAACAGACCATCAATCGTTCATTTCAGTGGAAGCTGCTCATATTCTATTTCCGTCGAAAAAATGTCTTAGAAAAGATAAAGCGTCGAGATAACTTGCTCATTCCCTTGTCAAATTGGCCTTCTGTGTCTAAACCCTTAGTTGGTAGTGGTGAAATGAAAACAAGGAAATAATCATGATAAAAATAGTGAAATTCGTTCCGTTGGCGATCTTTCTTTCCGGTGCAACCTATGCTGCCACAGAGAATCCCTGGTATTTCGGTGCCCGGGTCGGTGGGACGCACTTTAATAGTTTCGATGGTGCATTGGATGGTCAGAAAAGTAATTTCGGACAGGATGACTGGGGTGGTGGGGTATTCCTTGGTTATCAATTCTCTCCATTAGTTGGCTTAGAAGGTGGTTATACCTATCTTGGAGAAGCCGATTATGATTTGGCAAGCGGTGGCTTTGAAGCTTATGGATTGGATTTGGTTGCGAAGCTGACCTGGCCTGTATCGGATGCAATCGATTTGTATGCGAAAGGCGGGGCTTTCTTTTTTAATGTCGATAATTCAGTGAATGATACAGATGGTGATGGTGTTTCCGGTACTGCAGGTGTCGGTGCTGAATTCTTTATGAATCCCAGCCTGTCTACCCGGCTTGAATACCAATATTACAATCAGGTTGGCCGTAGTGAGCCGGGCAAAGCTGATATCCATTTCTATGGTTTGAGTCTGGTGTATCACTGGGGAGCGCCTGCTGCAGCCGCAGTTGTTGAAGAAGCTGCGCCATTACCTGAGCCAGCCCCATTGCCGCCATCAACCATTCAGCCGATTCGGGTGGCATTGCCATTTGATTTTGACAGCAGCCAGCTGACACAGGAAGACTTTGACAGGTTACAGCCTATTGCGGATCGTCTTGTGAAATATCCTGACAGTAAGTTACAGGTGATTGGGCATACCGATGCTTCAGGTAAGCCGGCTTATAACCAGAAACTTTCTGAAGAACGGGCGGCAGCGGTTGCCGGTTACCTTGCCGGATACTTTAGCATTGGTATGGATCGGATTGAGATTAAAGGCTTTGGTGAGCGTGATCCGATAGCGCCGAACAATACTGAGGACGGCCGAGCGCAAAACCGCCGTGTGGAAGCCTTTATGCCTGGCATGACCATGGATAATGGCCAATAACACAATTCAACTTTCGGATAAAACAGGCCTCCTGACGCGAGGCCTGTTTGTTTTTGAGATTTTGCGATCGACGTTATGAAACGATGATTCTTTGATCCAGGTTTTTCATGTTTATTCTCTTATAAATTCCATGATTGATTAAAAGTTAGGCATGTTTCTCTGATTTCAGTCAATTTGAGTTGCGCGCAGTTCTGCGCTGAAATCTCACTGATTTAAAGGATTAATCATGAAGCAGAGAATATTTCCGTTAGCGACACTGGCTGCAGTGTTTGCCTCATTGCCGGTACAGGCTGAAACCGGTGTGAATGAGTTTGATGTAAATTACAGCCCGCGTATTGTGGGTGGAACGGATGCCGTGGCTCAGGACTGGCAGTTTTTTACCCAGATAGTCTCCAGAAATGGGAATCGGCCATTTTGTGGTGCCAGCTATCTAGGTGAGGGTTATGTCCTGACAGCAGCGCATTGTGTCGATAATGATCGACCCTCGGACATAGCGGTTAAAATTGGCGCCCACCAGTATAATGGTCACGATGGGATTCGTGCCGAAATCAGCCAGATCCATATTCACCCACAGTATCGGCGTGCAACGCTCACCAATGATATTGCAGTGCTGAAACTTACCTCAAATGTGATTGCCCCAACGGTTGAAATAGCCGCAGGCAGTCTCTCTCAGTATGTCTCGATTGGTGATGATTTACGGGTTGCCGGTGTGGGCAGACTGTTTGAGAACGGCACTAGTCCGATGATACTGCAGGAAGTCACTGTGCCATTGGTCAGCGATGCGGTTTGTCAGCAAGGTGGGGGAAGCTACCAGAATGTCGGTCTGGATAACTTCTGTGCCGGGTATGCTCAGGGACAAAAAGATTCATGCCAGGGGGACAGTGGCGGACCGATCATCGTGAAACGAAACGGGCAAATCACGCAGTTGGGAATTGTCAGTTGGGGAATTGGTTGTGCACGACCGAATCAATATGGTGTCTACTCGGATATCGCGGCTTTAAGGGATTGGGTTGATACGGTGATTTCAGGAACGGATACACCTGTTGCACTGAGCTATGAAAAACAAGTTGTTTTGCCTGATTTTCATGTGGGTGAACTGCGCCAGCACGAATTCAAGTTTACCAACACCGGCGTGGCTCCGATTTCAATCAGCGAGGCAATTGCCAAATCAACGGGTGTGACTGATGCTGCTGTCGTTGCTTCAGATACGTGTTCAGTGGCGACTTTAACTCAGAATCAAAGCTGTGCTGTTCGGGTTGAATTCGGCGCAAGTGCCGCAGGTCAGGCGGGTGTCACTGTGACGCTGCTTGCAGACCAGATTCAAGGGCCAGTCGAAGCGCATGCGACGGCGACGGCATTGGATAAGAACGGTGGCGGTCAGTATGACTTCATCTATCCGAATGGTCTGGGGCAATATCGTCCGGGGACGATTGTTTTGGCAGCCGATGGTCAGCGCTATCAGTGCCGGCCTTACCCAAGCAGCCAATGGTGTAATTTTGGTGGTGCATATGCCCCGGGCACCGGCTGGGCTTCGAAAGATGCCTGGTTGGCGCTGTAAACAGGATGGAGTGAATCACAAGCGCTTCTCTTTCAAGGCATCCTGCGTGAAGCGGATGCCTTGTTCAGCACATGATGTCTTCTATGAACGAACTGGGGCTGGGCAATTCGGGCGCTTGGCAGTCGATGGGGGTAAACGATTTATTTCTGCCCGCAGATCATCAATACGGGTTGCGTGAGCAGGGTGTGTAGACAGGATTTCAGGCGGTTGATTTCCACCGCTTGCTTTGCTCATGTTTTGCCATAAGGTAACGCTTTCACGGGGATCAAACCCAGCCTGTGACATCATGCGCAGACCAATGATGTCTGATTCTGACTCTTGCGCTCTGCCGTAAGGCATGAGTATCCCATATTGAAGTCCGAGTCCCAATCCGGCCATGGCCATTTCCTGATATTCTGTGCCACCGAGCGCAACACTGGAAATCTGCAAGCCGAGGTTGGCTAACTGGGAACGAGAGAGACGCTCATTGCTGTGTTTGGCCAACACATGCCCAATTTCATGACCGATAACAGTCGCGAGTTGGTCCTGATTCTCAGCCACATCGAGTAACCCTGTGTAAACACCAATCTTACCGCCAGGCAGCGCAAAGGCATTGACCTGGTCACTGTCGAACACAACAACCTCCCATCCTGGGAAACCATCCTGATGGCCCAGTTGAGTCGTTAATGCTCGCGTGACGCACTGTACATAACGGTTGACCTGGCTGTCTGAGCTGATTTTTTCCTTCTCCTTCATTTGTTCGAAGGACTGTGCACCCAACGTTGACATATCCTGCTCAGAAAACAGCAGAACCTGTTGTCTGCCTGTTGGAGAATTGCTGCAGGCCGCAATAAAAAGGCTCGTTGCTATCATTGCGGACAGGCGAAATGTATGCATTGCTCTCATCCTGTTCACTCCTTTGTATTTTTAGTATATGTCATGAGATCCTCCGCTTATCAGTCAAATTCAGAGATGCTATGCTGATGGGCGAATAACAATGGCTAAGGAACGTGAATGTCAATCTGGCAAAAACAATTTGACCTGAAAGATCTGAATCGGTCGTCCAAAAACACCTTGGTTGAACATATCGGCATCGAATATTGTGCTTTTGATGACAATAGCTTAACTGCAATGATGCCAGTAGATAACCGGACTCACCAGCCTTTTGGCATGTTACACGGCGGTGCTTCCGTCGTGCTTGCGGAAACTTTAGGTTCAATTGCGGCAAACATGTGTGTGGATGAGGAAAAATACTGTGTTGGTCTGGATATCAATGCGAATCACGTGCGTGCTGTCCGGACTGGCATCGTGAAAGGGACAGCAACACCGGTACATCTGGGAGCGACGACGCAGGTCTGGCAGATCACAATCACCGACGAACGGCAGCAGTTAGTTTGTACCAGCCGTCTGACGATGGCGGTTTTACGCCATAAAAAGCAGGTGACATCATGAACCTGAATTTCAGTCAGGGCAGAGTGATTGCAAATCAGCATGAGTTGGTGATTCGGCTTGAGGGGAAAAACCGAGTGACTTTGCAGGCCAGAACGGATGATATCCGGTTGATTCGTCAGCCTGTTCTGTTGACGGCCAGTGGGAGTGGTGTTCACTGGTCTGTTCATTTAGATGACGATGCTCAGTTAGCGCAATTGTCTGATGAACTTGGGATTGCAATCGAAGAAATGTGAAGTACACAGGATGTCGAACGGATTGTTGGCAGCTTTCCAGTTTTGGGGCTTGTATCGCGAAGTTCAGTTGCGTGGCTTTGAAGTGAGTATCATTTGTAACAGAATTGCGACGCTTTCCTGACTTGGAAAGCAGAAAAAATATAAGGGTAAGTACTCATTGATTTCACTGTAGAACCATCGAATCAAGAAGATATTCAAGGCGAGTGGGTCTGGAGGACCTGTATACCTTATTTTGAGTCGTACAGTGAGATAAGTTCAAGGCGTTAGAAAGGAAATCTATGCAAGAACAAAAATTGAACCAAATTGCTGTTAAGGCGTTTCGGAGCCTTTTTTCAAGGTGTCCTGACTTTTGTAATTTACAATCAACATTTTATGGTTGGGTTGCCTTCCTTTCATCAGAGAAGCAACGTGTTGTCATCAAGTTTTGTCGCCAGCCGGGAAGGCTGTGTAAAGAAATCCAGGCTTTAAAGCGTTTAAAACTATTGATTGATTGTAAAGTGCCGGAAGTTATATTTTTCGGTCAGGAAGAGGGGCAGGAATATATTGTGATGGACTGGGTGGAGGGGGTGCCCGCTTATGAGTTGCCTCAGAAAAAACAAGCGATTGATATTTTTTCTGAACACCTGACAGATTTGTTAATTGAAATGCATGATCAGCCTCAGGATCACGGCTTTGAGTTAATGGCGAATCAATATGATGCGCATTTCATACCCGCGTTTGAGACCTGGATGTCTCCTGTCCTGAGATATCTGACAAGCCAGAATTCTCCCTTCTCAACTGAATTAAAGAAACAGTACGAAAGATTATGGGAGTCGCGTGTTGAAGTGCTGTCGCCGATGAACGATGTTCCCTCTTTTGTGCATGATGATTGCCATCTGGGCAATGTTTTATTTGATCCGGAAACGTATCGGGTCACAGCGATATTAGACCCGGCGGATGCCGGTGTAAAACATCGTGAGTTTGACTTATTTCATTTGAATGATGTGCGGCCAGAACTGGACCTGATGTCACGCTATGTCGCCAAATCTCCTTTAGCCGAAGGCTATGAGGCCAGACGATGGTATTTCAGCTTATGGGATGATGCGAAGCATGCTTCGAATATTGGCTGGTATGATGAGCAGCACTTGCTGCATAAAATGAAAGCTTACCAGCGACTGTCCAAGTGTTAAAAAGGAGACTTTGAGCCAAATGCTCGAATTGTTTATGATACCTGCGAGTCAGAATTCATGGTGACGGCTGTATGAAGAAAAAGAGCTTATTGTGTTTAACCCTGTTATTGACGGGGTGTGTGTCAACCGAGAGTCATCAAACGCCAGACGCTGCAGATACGAATGGAATCCCGCCGGAACCCGAATCGATCGTCCAACCAGTCAGCCCGCCTGAAGTTGCCACGCCAGTGGAAGATGGACGGGGTGAACAGGTTGCAGTGCTGCAACCTGTCTCGAAACCAAAACCATCGGCAGTGAAGCTTAAGCCCCAACCGGCCTATCTTAAAAAAACAGTGCTGAAAACAAAAGATGGCAAACTGATTTTGGGACGCCAGGAGTGGGTGTGGTTGAGCCCGGAGAAAAAATTCGTTCGTGCGTATGTCGAACTCGATCAAAAGGAATCGACACTGGGGGTCACTGCGTTAACACCGTTTGAACGGGATGGACGGGCGTGGGTGAAGTTTAAATCTCGAGGTAAAGCATTCGAATTACCGGTTGTTCGCTGGCAGGGCAGTGAGGAAAACAAATTGGCTGTGGTTCAGTTTCGAACCCGACTGGGTGAACTGAATGATATGACAGATTTTGTTTTGGTTGATGGCAAAGAGATTCGCTTAGGGACTGATTTTACACGTGATGTTGCGATTGTCGATCTGACCCGGGAATATGTTCAGCCGAAGCAAAAGCTGACTCAGTAAAATGCGACTCGATTCGATTCAATCTCAATAAAACGCCTTGAGGTTCAGGCAGCCGTGAAATGGCTGCCTGAATTATTTACAGGGTCTTGATGAGTCTTATACTAATCGCAGTCAATCACTGGTCATCC
This sequence comes from Photobacterium sp. 1_MG-2023, assembly GCF_030547945.1. Classification (NCBI taxonomy): domain Bacteria; kingdom Pseudomonadati; phylum Pseudomonadota; class Gammaproteobacteria; order Vibrionales; family Vibrionaceae; genus Photobacterium; species Photobacterium sp. 1_MG-2023. Next base: position 77,245 of record NZ_JAUORR010000010.1, read on the forward strand.
TAGCTTGTTCAAATGTTCGATCACTGCGTTAGATTTTCTGATTGTAAAATAACTACTTATCTAAAAAATTGCCTTGTTCTCAAACATTTTTCCTGCGCTATTTCTGATCATTGACTTACTTTGATTGGTATTACTGATGGCTATCAGGCACCACAACAGAAACGTCGTAACTGGTGAATTTACGGATGTTAATCACACCCGTATCAAAAATCAGATATTGCCCTTTGATACCGAGTAATACGCCAGAGACCACAGGATCTTTGTCAAAGTTATGGGACGCGATTTTTGTTGGGTACTGATCGACCGGATAGTTGATCTGGATGACATCTTCATCGAGCCGTTCAATGGCATCCGCGCCAAACTGCAATAAGAGATCCTGCAATCTGGATTCAATTTCAGGCAGTAAGCGTGCTGCTTCGGACTTCAGATCGATCGTTTTCGCATCACCTTTGAGCATGGCTCGCCAATTGGTTTTATCGGCAATAAATTCAGCGAGTGCGATTTCGACCAATCCGGATAGGTGCCGGTTTTTCACTTTGAGAATTGGAAGTGCCTGTGTGGCACCCTGATCAATCCAGCGGGTTGGGATCTGGGTGTGTCGGGTGATCCCAACTTTCAGGCCGGATGTATTCGATAGATAAACATAATGGGGCACCATGCAGTGCGTTTCACCCCATTCTGGCTCCCGGCAGGTGCCTTGTGCATAATGGCAGGTTTCCGGCTTCATCACACACATGTCACAGCGGGCCAGCTTCTTCATACAGGGGAAGCAATGTCCCTGAGAATAACTTTTTTTGGTTTTCCGGCCGCAGGCATCACAGTAGATGTTGCCACTGAACGTGAGCTGGAGCGGCTGACCAATCAGCGGATTCAGCGCAAGTGCTTCTTCGCCGACCAATAGCTGATAATTCACGACATCGCCCAGCGAGGCGCGCATTTTACTCAGAGTACCTTGCATATCATTCTCTTACACATTGCTTGATGGGGGCGCTTTGGCCCTTATTTCAGTTCATTCTTATGGATGACAGTCACCTGAAGATTGCAGGAGAGATGACCTGTCTGAACTGAATTTTTTGTTTTTGGATGAATCTGTTGAGTTTATCATCCCGAAGAAGCAGATGAAAAAACCGACTGTACTCAGCCGGTTTCTGCGTCGAATTAGCGATTTTCCAGTCTGTTGTAGTCCAGTAATCCCCCTTCGATTGGGTGGTTCTGACGAAAGAGCGCATTGAGTTGATCACTGAACGTCCAAAACTCGGGAGCCGTTCGGCGCACCGCGACTTTATCCAGCAGTGCACGATAGTCCGCTTCACTGTAAATTCGCTTGGCTTGCTGAACGATATCAGGCAGATCCGACTCTTTGACTCGCCAGAAAACGCTCGGATAGCTGCCAATCAGGCCATGAACCAGTGTCAGGGAATCTTTCGAGGGCTGGCGGTTTTTTTCTTCTGCAAACAGGCTTGAGATGTTTTTATGCGCACTGTTGCGAAGCAGTGTCAGCAACTGCGGTTGTACGGCAGGATCCTCGGGTTCCACCATAATAAAGGTGAGTTCCGGGTACAGTGTCGCCTGTCGTCCTTGTATTCTCGCCAGTGCCTGCAGCTGGTAGATGCTGTCTTTTTTCAGTTGCACGTTTGCCAGTGAGTAACGGGACAGATCCTGATCAACGGGGGCCAGCTTTGATTTCAGCATACCCATTAATTCAGCTTTCGGATGTTTCGTCTGGTACACGATCCCTGAGGGCTGGGAAAAGTCATTAATATCGCCTTGCAGGAACTTCTGCAGATGCTGATCGGCATCCTGATACCAATCAGCCAGTTCTGCACGCCGTGTTTCCGGGGGGAGCAGTGACAGGAAGTTGGATTCACCTTCCATGCGCAGGAAATCCATATACATTCGGGTCAGTAATTGGTGTCCGAAATTGCCGTACACATCAAAACCAGCAACCAGCAGGTAGTGGATCCGTTCAATCAGTGAATAATCGATCACCCAGGCTGTTTTCGTCGGTTCACCGACTAAGCCTTTGGTCACGGTTGCACTGTCAAAATGACGGAAAATTGTTAGCGCCGCGTTGTCATTAAAGCCGTCACCATCCCAGATTAAATCTGTGGTGAGGTGCTCTCCATGCTTGAAGGTCTCATTCATGAAGGCATTTTTTGCCCGCAGAAATTTGCCTTGTTCTTTGGAAAACTTGATCCAGTTATGTAAAGGCAGCGTGGTGCTTTCAGCTTCTGCTGGCATGCGCAAGTGGCTGGCCTGAGAGGTGTAGAACGCGGCGACTTTCGGCAGATCAGCCATATCCGGATCCACGAAAACAACCCAGAATCTGTCGTTAATCACGTTCAGCGCCAGTTGCCCGCGACATACAGGCCCTTTGATGAATCCCATGATGGTGTGTTGCGCGTTGTCGATCATATATCGATAGCGTGCATTCACCGGTAGTTGTTCAAATGCCAGCAATGGGTTCGCAGCCAGCTCAGGCTGGTATCCCGGCAATGCACTGACTGTATATTCCGGTGTAATGAAATGGGCATTCAGTCGTGCCAGCCGATCATCGGTCAGTGAAAAGGGCATATGTGTTTTATCAACAATGGTTTCACGAACCGGTAATATGCGGTAGTACACCCGGCTGACACCAGGGTCATCAAAGGGTCTGCGAGTGGCGATTGGGTCGACAGGTTGTCCCGGTGCTGTTTTTGAACGCACAATGCGGAAAAACGTTGTCTGTCCGTTTTCTGTCGCAATATCCGGGAAATACAGATGCGAGACAAACCAGTGTTCAAACAGATACCGGGCGGTAAGCTGATGTTTGAAATCATTCTGGTTGAGGAAGCTTTCCCACTTGCTGATTTCAGCTTTAGCGGCTTCCGGGATCTGATTTTGAGTGGCCATCGGCGCGCCAGCTGCAACCCAGTCCATCAGCAGTTGATGTTCCTGAACGGCCAGTTTCGGCAGACCGTAGGGCATTCCCCACAGCGGGTAGGATTGTTCATAAGCAGACATTTCTTCAATGGTCGGGCATTGCTGATTCCGATCCAGTGAGAAATCCCAGTCTCCGGAAAGAATTTTCTGGTCTGGAAGCGGGTGGTTTTGCTTTAACGTCAGCATTCGAGCCAGCACGCTGAGTTGCGTATTGGTTTCCGGCGTTTGCATCCGTTCGTTCAGGACTGCCTGAAACCCTTTCTGACGCCAGGCCTCTGTGTTGTGGGCATCGTCAAACATCCGGGTTGTGTTCGCAGCGATCAGGCGGGTTCCCTGATAGACTTTTTCTTTATTGGCGCCGCGATCGATCCCTTCAGCGGATGACATTTTAAGTTGGCATGGGGCGTCATAACAGGCATGGCAAACCACACAACGATTCTCAATCAGAGGCTTGACCTCACTCAGGTAGCGTTGTGCCTGACTGGTTTCTATTGGCAGTATGCGTTGCTGCGGGACGGGCTTTCCGTAAAGTTGATCAAAGTTAAACCCTGCGTAGGTTGCACAACCGGAGACAATCAGTGTCAGGAGCAGGAAGAGGGGCCGCTTGGCCAGTTTGGATAAATGGAAAGTCATGGGTCTTTGGAAGTCTGCCATCAAAAACATTCAGTATAAGTGACCAATACATGATCTCAACTGTGAATAAACATTGTTCGATTCCGCAGTTTTCTTCGGATCTGAATGCTATCGATCAAAAAAGGGAGCTGATCGCTCCCTACGAAATGTGATTATTTGTTGAAGATAGCCTGAAATTCTTTCTTCATCGGTGGATGGCGACGCGCTTGCTTTAATTGCTTGCTCAGATCTTTAACGCAGTTACGCAGAACTTTGTCCAGCAACACTGCTTTATATTCACTTTGCTCTTCTTCACTCATGTGATCCGGCAGTTGCGTTTCTTGCATTTCGCCCAAAAAATCAACACCGGCATAACTCTGGCTTAATGCAACCAGGGCATGGAACTGCTCAAAATTGTCCAGAATATTCTGGGCACTGGCAGGCAGCTCATCCCAGGCTTCACGTGATGTAGGCTCTGAGACTTTGTATACGTTGACCAGCATGTTGAGCAATTCATCTGGCACTTGTTCAAATTCAACAACCTGGCGCAGTTCCGGTGAACAATCGTCCAGTGTGTACTCAGTCGTTTCAACTTGGTCAAGTTCTTGCTTTTCAATCTCAGACATACAAATTCCTAAGGATATAAACGTAAAGGAAGCGAATGCTAATGACATAGTGCTAAATGTCAATATAGATGAGTTTTTCAAATGAGAAGAATCTGGTCGCTTTCTTTCCGTGTGTTTGTGAAATGCACACAGCTGTGTGAACTTGATTGTGAAACACAGAGGATGTGAGTTGTGTTGATTAACTCATAATTTTTTCATGATGACTCTGTGCTATAAATGGTCAGAGAGAATGCGGAATAGATTCAACAGGATGCCTAAATGGATGCAATGCGAATATTGCTGGTCGATGATGTACAGGTAGAAAGGTTGCAACTTGCGGTGCGATTACAACGTCTTGGACATGTCGTTGAAGCGGTAGGCTCTGGTGCTGAAGCGATTCAGCGATACCCAAATTTTGAACCTGATTTGGTTTTAATGGATATCAGTATGCCGGATATGGATGGCGTAGAGGTCGTCCGGCAACTTCGTCGTCAGCATACGGAATGGGTTCCCATTATTTTTTTGAGTGGTCATGATGAACCCGAGATGATTGCCGAGGCCATTGATATGGGGGGCGATGATTATCTGGTGAAACCCGTGAATAAAATTGTACTGGTTTCGAAGCTCAAAGCAATGCAGCGAATTGCAAATATGCGTCATCAACTGAAATCGACGTCTGAGCAACTTAGTATTGCGAACGAAAAGTTGTCAGAGCAGGTCAATGAAGACGGATTAACAAAAATCGCGAACCGGCGTTATCTGGATATCAAGCTGGCCGAATATATCTCGACCCATGGTCGGAGTAACAGTGCACTGACGGTGATTATGATCGACGTTGATCACTTTAAGCCGTACAACGATCATTATGGTCATTTGGAAGGTGATCGCTGCCTGCAAATGGTGGCCAGAGAACTGAAAGATAATTTCAGTCGAGCCGGGGAGCTGGTGGCTCGTTATGGCGGCGAGGAGTTTGTGGTTTTGTTGAGCCAGTGCGGTCAGGAGCGCGCTCTTAAAGAGTGTGAACGGCTGAAAAAATGCATTGAGCGGCTCGGCATCCCGCATACCCGTTCCACGACATCTGATTTTGTGACGGTCAGTCAGGGGATGGTGTCCTGGCATCCGACTGGGCTGGAAACACCGGAGCATATTTACTCCATTGTTGATAAAGTTCTGTATCAGGCAAAAGGGCAAGGACGGAATTGCTTTATTGCTGCTGAATTTACCTGATTTCACGACCGATTGGCGAGACCTTCACCAGGCTTGATACGGTGATGGACTTTTCGCTTGTCGGAATATCTGACCATGCTAATCTCTCTTCAGGTCCGGCATGGCGCCGTCAGTCGCCATGCTGCTCTCAAGTGACAAGAAGAAGGATAATAAAGTATGGAAATGTCTCTTAGTTCGCAGGAAGCCAGAGTGATTGGCTGCTTATTAGAAAAAGAAGTCACCACCCCAGATCAGTACCCACTGACGTTAAATTCCCTGACCACAGCCTGTAACCAGAAAAGTAACCGTGAACCCGTGATGTCTCTGGATGAAGCGACCGTTTTGGATACCCTCGAAGGGTTAAAATCGAAGCGCCTGATTCAGGAAGTCACAGGTTTCGGTAGCCGGGTGACAAAATATCAGCACCGGTTCTGCAACACCGAATTCAGTACGTTTCAGTTTACGGAGCAGGAAAAAGGCGCACTGTGTGTTCTGTTGTTGAGAGGCGCACAAACGGCCGGTGAAATCAGAACCCGCACAAATCGTCTGTGTCATTTTGCCGATGTCAAAGCTGCTGAACAAACGTTGGCTGCACTGGCAGAAAACAGCAAAGGTCCCTTTGTTTTGAAACTTCCCAGAGAGTCGGGGAAACGCGACTGTCGTTATATGCATCTGTTCAGCGGCGAGGACTTCAGTGATTTACCCGCTGAATCATTGAGCGCTGTCTCACCAGCGCTCAATGATGAAACAGAAGAGCGGCTGACATCTCTGGAGCAAGAAGTGGCTTCTTTGAAAGAAGAGCTCGCTATACTGAAAGATAAAATCAGGGAGTTAAGTGAATCTGCGTGATCCTGTACCAATCTGGTCTGTCTATTTAATACGTACACGCTGTAATCGCCTATATTGTGGAGTAACGACGGATGTGAATCGTCGTTACTCTGAGCACCAGACCGGTAAAAAAGGGGCCCGATTTTTAAAAGGCAAGGGCCCTTTGACGCTCGCTTGGAGTGCCGGGGTTGGGGATAAGCGCAAGGCGATGCAGCTGGAATATAAAATCAAACAATTGACCAAGCCCGTGAAAGAGGCATTGGCTGCCAATCAAGTTGATCTTGCTGAATTATTCCCTGCCTATTTTGAATGAACGCTGATTCAGTCAGTCGTTCATCATTTCTGACTTGCGTAGAAGTGGGGGTATATCGTGAAAGCTTCCTGGATTTCACGACCAGCAGCCGGGATCTGTCTGCTAGTCGTCTCATCTGCTTTGCCAGTGAATGCCGCTGGCATCAGCAACCATCCAAAACCCGGACAGCCATTGAGTGACAATGCTGTTCGCCTGATGAATCTGTACACCACTTATATGCTGAAAGATGCGGTCTTACAGGGATGCTCCCGAAGCGGGGATGAAACCCGCCGACAGGTGAATCATCAGTACATTGAGTATTCCCGTCTTGCATTGGAGTACATTCAGGCCGGACGTTTTGTGGTCAAAGAACAGCTGCCAAAGGTTGAATTGATGGCCTGGCAGGAAAAATTAGCCAGCTCACAACATTATTATGCAAATGGCTTTAGTGAATTTTCGGATGAGCGTGTAACATTGGAGTGTCAGCATCTTGCGAACGCTCTGGAAGCAATGAACCAGCGTTTTGCAGCACTCCGACGCTGATCTTATTGACTCAATTATCTGGAATCCCAAATATGGCTCTGAAAGCCACGATTTATAAAGCACAAGTAAATGTCGCTGACATGGACAGAGACTGTTATCTGGACGGTTCTTTCACGTTAGCATGCCATCCATCTGAAACCCTGCAACGCCTGATGCTACGCGTTCTGGCGTGGGGACTGAATGCGGATCCTGAATTAACTTTTACCAAAGGCCTTTGTGAAACCGATGAGCCAGACCTTTGGAAAAAGAATTTGAATGACGAGATTGAAATCTGGGTAGAACTCGGCCTTCCTGATGAGAAAAGGATCCGAAAAGCCGCTCAGAAATCGGCACAAGTCGTCATTTATGCATACGGTGATCATGCTGCGCCAGTCTGGTGGCAAGCGATGAAGTCCAAAGCTGCGCAGTATAAAAACGTCACGGTTGTTTTTATTGACGATGAAGTGATGGATAGCATGGCGGACATGGTCGAGCGAACCATGCAGCTGCAGTTGACCATTGAAGGTGAGCATGCCTGGTTATCATCTGCTTCGTCGAACTGTACGATTGTCCCACAGTGGTGGCAGCGTTCTGCGTCATGACTTGAAAAGTGAAAACAGAAGAGTGGTCTCACGCCACTCTTTTTTTTGCCGGACGATCTTCATTTGCGGATCGAACGTACGGTGTCGAAATCATCCCAGATGATGCAACGCCTGTGTTTACTGGTTCACAGAAGGGCGCTGACTGACTTTCGTAAACCATGCGTGCAACGATGGCAGTGATGGATTGACCGTGATATCTAGATTCTTCATGAAATTACACATGACGAATGCTGTAATGTCGGCGACAGAAAATTGATCGCCCGCAATATACGCCGACTGAGACAGACGTTGGTCTAATTCTGGCAGAAAAGCCAGCAGTCGTTCTCTGGAAACTTGTCCCCAGCTTTCCACGCAGGTTTCTCTGTCCTGATAGATGCCTGTTAAATTTCTGAATGCTTGCATTGCAACGAATAAGCCTTTGAATTCAACGATTCGTTGCCACATTTCAATGTGAGCTTTTTCGAGGGCGGTCCGGCCAAACAGTGAGTGCTCAGAAGGATACATTTCATCAAAATAACGGCAAATCGCAAGAGATTCACAGATCGTTGTGCCATCCTCTAATTCCAGAACCGGGATCAGACCATTTGCGCTTTTTTCCTGGAATGATGCAGACAGATTTTCACCTCCCCGAATGTCAACGGAAACGCGTTCGATATTAAGGTTCATTTCAGCGAGAAAAATGCTGACACGACGTGCACTCGGGGATGGAGCAAGTTCATAGATTTTCATGGTTTCCTCTTTATCAGAATGAACGTTTAGAATAGAATCTATAGCCATAAATGGCTTTGCGTCAAGTCTGTATACGGAAAAATAAAGCCTGAGAGAGAAAGTATGGCTAGGACTAAAAATTTTGATAGAGAAGAAAAGCTGATCCAGGCGATGGAACTGTTCTGGCAGAAAGGCTACGCCGATACTTCCGTTGCTGATTTAGTCGATCATCTGGGGATTAATCGGTTCAGTCTTTACAACACTTATACAGATAAATCGACTTTGTTTAGTGAGGCACTGGATTATTACCTGCAGCAGATCGCATTTCCGCCATTGCGGAAGATTCTGCATGATGAAGCCGGTTATGCGGATATCCTGGCTTACTTAAATCGATTTGTGAATCTGCAGCGTGATCAGACATGTGGGTGTTTTATCCAAAATGCCTTGCTTGAACGTGCGCATTGCGATGCCAGTGTTCTGGATTCCGGCGCATTGCTGTTTGAAGCCCTTGCGGAGCGATTCCAGCGGGTAGTGCAGAATGCTCAGTCTGCTGGTGACTGGGATCCTTCTGCTGATCCGGTCCGGATGAGCCATTTTCTTGTGATGCAAATGCAGGGCATTCGGGTGCTTGGCAAAGCTCGTCAATACGACATGATGGATCATGGCGTGAAGATATTGTTTGGCATGATCGAGCAGATTCATCAGGCAGGTCGCGAGGCAAAATAGCGCAGAAGCTGGCTTTGACATTGAATGGCCAGTGAGCCGGGTTTTAGTATCAGGCCAGCATTGCGCTGGCCTTTCATGTTGATGGCGTATCACTGAAAGAGAAATGAACAACGGCGGCGATTAACGGGCCATTGCCGCATTCAATCCCTGTTGCCAGAAAGCCACTTCCATTCGCGTCGCGGTGCGGAAAATATGAATGAGTTGCTGACCCCGCGAACTTGCGACCGGAATATCTGCCAGCAATTGATTCAGAAACAGAGTGCTTTGCTGCACACTTTGCTGAAATTCTTCTCCGCCGTACATGGCGACCCAACTGTAGTAGGGGTTCCCTGCCTTAAGGGTGTCCTGTGCGTGAATCAAACGTTCTCCAATCATGGCATAGCCAATAGCGCACGGGGCAAGAGCCGTGAAGAGATCCGCTAAATCGCCTGCCATACCCGTATCCAGAACATAACGTGTGTAGGCGACAGTCCCCACATCTTCCGCTTCGGCTTCCATGTCTGATTCCGTCAGTCCCCATTGCTGGCAATAGCTGATGTGATGATGCATCTCACTGCCGATCAGGGCTTCCAGACTTGGTAACGGTCGGCGCATTTCTTCGAGCGTTTTCGCTTTGAAAATGGCCAGTGCATAGGCTCTGGCATAGTGCTTAAGAAAGAGAAAATCCTGTTTGAGATAGTGTAAATAAGCCTGCTGGCTTAAATCACCCTTGGCGAGCTGAGTGACAAACGTATGGTGAGTGTACGCGTACCAGTCTTTGTCGCAGGCTTGGATTAAATCCAGATGGTTCATCGAAGACTCCAAAATTCAGTGGGATAAAAATCCGCAAAAAGGTGCATTAAAAGGCCGGTACAAAGTCTTTGGCTTTGGGTGCATGGCTGATGATTTTGTGCTGGTACATGAAGGTCGCAAATTGATCGTAACGCGCTTGATCCACTGCCGCCGGACGCAGCGCAAAGCGGGGGAGTGTATCGCGCCATGCCAGCTGATTCAGCTCATTGTTCAGGGTGTCTGGTGAGTAAGCAATGAAAGTCTTCCAGGCTTTGTCCGGGTGATTGATGATAAATTGGGTGGCTTTTTCTAACGCCAGATTGAATTTCTGAATATCCTCTGCGTTGTAGGTGTTTTTATTGGCCACGACAACCAGTTCATCATAAGGCGGTACACCATGCTCTTCCGGGAAAAAGGCTTTGGACTGATAACCTTCCAGTGCCAGCTGATTTGATTCAAAGTTTCGTAAACCGCCCCAGATAGCATCGACTTTGCCTGACGCCAGCGAAGAAGACAGCGCCCACCCGACATTGACGATTTTTACATCCGTAAAGCTCACACCGGCTGTCTTGAGCATGGTGCCAATGGTTGCCTCTTCGTTTCCGGCGATAGCGATGCCAATGGTCTTGCCTTTCAGATCGGCCAGTGAGTGAATCCCTTTATTTTCCAGTACCATCAGCGTATTCAGCGGCGTTGCAATCAGCGTGGAAGCACGAATAAGCGGCAAGCCAGCGGCAACATCAATGGTCAGACTGGTTTGATAGGAAATGGCGAGATCGGTTTTTCCGGCAGCAACCAGTTTTGCGGGCATGGATGGATCGGCAGGTTCCTGAATCTCGATGTCCAGGCCTTGTTCTTGAAATAAACCGTTTTCTTTCGCAATAATGATTGGGCCATGGTTTGGATTGACAAACCAGTCCAGCATCAGCGTCAGTTCTTTAGCCTGAAGCTGAAAGCTGGTTGCAGATACGGCAATCGCGAGCGCAGTACGCGCCGGGAAATTAGTCATGTGAATTTCCTTTGTAAATGAATTAAGAGTCAGACTGGCTGTTTTCAGACAACCAAGGGATGGCTTTTTTTAAGAGTGCATCTGTGATGAAGTACAGTGCGACGGATAACCCGGCCAGGACCAGCAAGGCGGCAAACATTTCGTCAATCATCATCCGGGCATTTGCCTGCAGCATCAGGTAGCCCAATCCTTCGCTGGCTCCAACCCATTCGCCAACTACGGCACCAATTGGCGCGACAACAACCGCGACGCGAATCCCGGATGCCAGTGCGGGTAGGGCTGCAGGTAATCGGATATGCCAGAGGATTTGCCAACGGGTGGCATTCATGGTTTTGGCTAAGTCCAGATACCCCTGCGGGGTGTGGCGTAATCCGTCAAAACAGCAAGTGGTGACCGGGAAAAAGATGATGATGGCAGCCATAACAACTTTGGATGCAATGCCGTAGCCCAGCCAAAGCATCAGAATCGGTGCCAGCGCAAAGACAGGTATAGCCTGGCTGGCAATTAATACGGGTAGCAACCAGCGTCGTACCGGCGTAAACAGTAACATCAACAGGGCACAAAACAGGCCGAAAGTGAGCCCGGTGAGCAGCCCCAAAAAAATCTCAGTGGCCGTCACCCAGGCATGCCGGAACAGAACATCGTGCCGTTGAATCAGTTTGTTGAAGACTGCCAGAGGCTCGGGCAGGATAAATCCCGGCAATTGAAACATCACCACAACCGCCTGCCAAGCCAATCCGAGTATCAGCAGCGTGATGACAACCCGGAACGCCGGATGCTGCAACAGCCCGCCAGTGGTTTTGACAAATGAACGAGGTTGTCCGATGGGAGCCTGCGTGATCAATTTAGTCATCTTCATTTCCCATCACGGCCAGCTTTGTCATCAATTGGTGTTGTGCATCTGCCATGACTGCGTTGATGGGCCTGGGAATTTCTCCCTCAGGTGCCCCGAAGGCGGTAAGACGGGCTGGTTTCCCCTGCATCAAAAACAGATGATGACCCAGCCGCAGCGCTTCTTGCGGGTCATGTGTAATCAGGAGCACGGTCCGGTTCTGCAGGAGTTCTGCGGCCAGCTCCTGAAGTTTGTAGCGCGTGACGGCATCCAGTGCTGAAAATGGCTCATCCATGATGACAATGGGTTTTTCCTGCATCAGTGTCCGGACTAAAGCGACGCGTTGGCGCATTCCGCCGGAGAGCTGGGACGGGCTGGCTTGCGCATAATCAGCTAACCCGACCTGTGCCAGCAAGTGCATGGCACGTGTCTGAGTTTGGGGATTCACTTTTCGATACCGGAGTCGATAACTGAAACAGACGTTATCCATCACGTTCAGCCAGGGCAGCAGTAGATCTTGCTGCGCCATGTAAGCGATCTGCGGGCTGACCGGGTTGCCGTCAAACGTTGTGACCTGTCCGCGGTACTGAACATCTTCTGGCAACAGATTGGCCAGAAGCCTCAGTAAAGTCGTTTTTCCGCAGCCGCTCTGACCAAGAATGCAGTGCCACTGGCCGGGAGACAAGGTCAAAGACAGTTGCTCGAACAAAGGGCTGGAGGCATTCGGGAAATGAAGATTGACCTCAGACAAATGCACGCCAGGTCCCTGTATTTCTCGGTTCATTTGGCTCGCCTGCGTGATCATGCAAGATCCCCGGATTGCGGTTGAAATGCATGAAAATGATGGACCGGGCCATGACCCTGACCAATCTTTAACTGGTCGGCAAATTTCAGCGCTAAAGTCAGGTAGTTTTTCGCTTCTGCGACGGCACCGGTGAGTGTGTATCCCTGAGCGAGATAAGAGGCAATTGCAGCAGATAATGTGCAGCCCGTGCCATGGGTGTTTTGGGTCTGAATGCGCTGGGCACTGAAGGTGACAGTGTCACTTTTGGTGAGCAGGTAATCCGTGCTCTGGCTTTCGGTTTCCCAGTGACCGCCCTTGAGTAGCACTGCCTCGGTATTGAGTGATTGTAATTGTGCAATGATTGTCTCTCTGTCACTTGAGTCAACAGAGGGAACTGGTGCCGCATGATTATCTGACCTGGTGAGCGCAATCGCCTCCGGTAAATTGGGGGTGATGAGGGTTGCTAAAGGCAGAAGTTCAGATTTCAGCGTCGTGATGGCTTTGGTTTCCAGCAGCAGATCACCGCTGGTGGCCACCATCACTGGATCAAGCACGATGTGTTCGGGCTGGTACTGGCGTAGTTTTCGGGCCACCGCCTCAATGACACCGGCGTCACTGAGCATCCCAATTTTGACTGCTTTGACATTCAGATCACTAAAAACTGCATCTAATTGCGCTTCAATAAAATCAGGAGAGACAGGAAAGATGTCGGTAACTCCCAGCGTATTTTGGGCGGTCAGGGCTGTGATGACAGAGCACGCATATCCACCCGTCGCGGAAATCGCTTTGATATCGGCCTGTATACCAGCGCCGCCACCACTGTCGGATCCGGCGATTGTCAGAACGATAGGCGTTGTGTTGCAGTTCGAAGAGTGTTGGCTTTGTGCTGGCTTGTTCATCTGCTTCCCTTTGCATCAATACCAGTTTGATGGGCAGGGGTGACGTACAGTCGCCAGTGAGCCGATTCGAAAGGACCATGTTATTGGCAGTTTCGGTGGCAGGCTATCTGCTAGTTCCCTCCGCCAGTGCTAACTGGATCAGGTTCAACGGGTCCCACAATGTGGTCTCAGCCTTCCGGCTCCCCGACTAACGTTACTTTGATTCTCTGATAACGGTTGTGACGCTGAAGAATAATCTCTCAAGCTTGTTATCGCGCGGCCATTCTAACCTTGTTTTTTCCATGAAAGCAAAAGAATTACGCGAAATTTGTCTGAGTGATTTATTCCTGGTGATTTCAGCCTATGATATCGGTAACCCAATTAAACCGGAGCAAGCTTGTGAATATTCACCATAAAATTAATTATGTAGAGTTTCCTGCCCGCGATATTCAGAAAACAAAAGATTTTTTTCAGTCGGTTTTTGGCTGGTCGTTTACAGATTACGGTGACGAATATACCGCGTTTTCTGATCAGGGGCTGGATGGCGGATTTTATGCTGCGCCTTTGAAATCGGATGCCTCGCAAGGGGCGGCGCTCATTGTGTTGTTCAGTGATGACCTGGAGGCGACTGAGCAGCAAGTCATTGCAGCTGGTGGTCAGATTATCCGGCCCATTTTTGATTTTCCCGGCGGAAGGCGCTTCCATTTTACCGAGCCCAGCGGGAATGAATTTGCAGTGTGGGCAGAACCCCGATAAATGATGCTCTATGAAATGAAAAGAGCTCCTGCCCGGAGCTCTTTGATTCATGGATTGCCAGATTAATTTACCGTTGCAACACGGCTGGTCCGCTGGCCGGAAACCGTTCTGATCTGAACACCGGCCGAAGCTGCGGGTGGGTTCAGGACATCAAAGGTTTGCCAGCTTGCGCCTTGATCGGCCGAGAACTCAATGGTCAGTCCTGGGAACGTGGTATTTGCTTTGAGCACGCCATTTTCAATCACACCACCAGGTACTGGCAGGTTGAAAGCAATACCAGCCTGTTCCAGTTTCGGCAGAACTTTCTGGCCCAGCAGGTTGGCGAAGTGATTGTAGTCGCTGTTCCGTGCTGCTTCATCGGCCGGAATACCAGCATTATCGTTGGCTTCCCAACTCGCTGTATGCCAGGCACGTTCAGCCAGACCCAGCACACGCGGGAAGGTCATGCCTTCAAACTGATCTTCCGTACGCACCGTTTCCGCCCACAGAGAGCCCTGAAGACCGAGTACATTTTCAGGCTTCAGGAGTTTTTTCACACCAGCAGAAGCCACAACTTCTTCTTTTGTAATTGGTGCACCGGCACGGGTGAAGTCTGCATTGGCAAAGACATCATCCGGCATATAGCCAAAGGTTTTCCGGGTATCAGTAAACCGCGGTGCCCAGTAGTAGCCGCGCTCGTTTGGATCGGGCTCGTACGGGTGGTCGAAATACAGATGAGAGGCATGGTTATAGACGACTTTATAATCGTTGTTGGCCAGATTATAAGCGCGATCTGCGACGCCCCATTCCCAGATGTTTTGCCATGCGTTCCCCCACAGCGTGGTGTTGGCCATTTCAGAACGCGGATAGACCTGACCATCATGCATCAGACCATCTTCCCAACCAGCCATATCCAGACCATAGTTCGCGGTGATGACAGAAATTCGCTCCACGAAATAACGGCTCAGATCCGACACACTGTTCACACCATCGGTGTTATTGGCAATGAATGCCTCACAGACCGGAGAGTTCACCCAGGCACCGGCAATTTCGTCACCACCGAAATGGAAGGTTTTGAGTGGCTGAACCCCCTGATGCAGGTCGACCAGGCCTTTGACCACGGCATCCACAAAGTTGTAGGTTGAATCCATGCAGACGTTGATCGCATTGTCGGTAAACATCTGAACAGACAGATATTGCGTGGTGTCATCAAAATCTGTCAGCAGATATTGGTTCGCTTTTTCAAGATTCCCCTGTGCCGCATAGTGATCGTAACGCGCTTCCATGGCTTTGATTGCAGCATGCGCATGTCCCGGAATATCAATTTCTGGCACCACTTCAATATTCAGTGCAGCCGCGTGTGTCAGGATCTCACGATACTCTTGCGCAGTGTAATAGCCATTGGATTCAGGTGTACCGTCCGGCCCTGCGCCGAGGAATGGCAGCAGACAGGCTTTTTCTTCAGGATCGTGACAGCGTTTTGAACCGACTTCAGTTAACTCAGGTAAACCGTTAATCTCAACACGCCAGCCTTCATCATCAGCAAGACGCAGATGCAGTTTGTTCAGTTTAAAGGCAGCCATTTGATCAAGCAGTTGAAGAATGGAATCTTTGGTCCGGAAGTTCCGTACGGAGTCTACGGATAAACCCCGGTATGCAAAACGTGGTGCATCTGAGATTTGAACAGCCGGAACCTGATTTCCCTCAATCAGCTGCAGTAAAGATTGTGAAGCATATAACGCACCAGCGCCGTCTGCTGCGCCAATTGAAATGATGTCTTTTGCCGGATCAACATGAAGGTTATAAGCTTCGTCCCATTTCTGAACGCCATTGACCTGTACCTGGCTCCAGCCAATCTGGATACGTTTTTGAGTTGCAGGTGACCAGGGTACCGCGGTTAGACCCAGTTGGTCTGCCAGAAACATGGCCTGATCTTCATAGCCATTGTCGTAAACAATGACCCAGTTGGAATCCAGTGTGACCTGACCTGAACCCATGGCGATTTGAGCGGGGGTCGGAATCACGCCTGTCGCTTGACTCAGGACGCTGAGATCTGCATTTCGCTGATATCGGTCTTGTGCCGTAAAAGGATCGTAATAGTCGGTAATCGCGGCACTGCCGTATCGTTTCCATTGTTGAGGTGTTGAGAAATCAGAAACGAAAGCGAGCTCCTCTGAAGGCTTGGTCGGAACCGAGCCATTGATATGGTTACTCGTGCTGGCAATCAGCGAAGTTAACGTTTCTCCGTTTTCTTCTGAGACCAGATACCAGTTCGGCATGATGTCCGTTTTGGCCACTTGCCAGTCAGACGCATCGAATTCAATGGTCAGGGACTGGCCCGGTGCCAGTGGAACGAAGCTTGCTGTAGGCTCCAGCTTAAACATATCGCCATTGACGTGAGAAATCTTCACCTGATCGGTGAGAACATTTTTCACCATCCGTATATGGCTGAAATAAATAGCCCAGCCTGAGGCGGGTAGTGTTTGAGCGCTTTGATTCGTGAAATCGAGTTTGGCACGGAAAGAGACCCAGTCCTCCTGAGTGTTATCAACAACAGTGTATTGAACATCCAGCCCCTGACCGAGTTGGTCAAGTGTTGTGGCTGGGATGGCGAACGCAGGAGCAGCAAGTGCAGCCGATAAGGCAAATGCCAGTACTGACGTTTTCATCATCTTTGGTTCCTTTTTTCGATGAGTAAAAAATCAGTTTTCAGCCTAACGAGCAGATTTGGTTAATAAAAATATCAATAGACGAAGTTGCAAGGCTGTTTTTCGAAATTGTCGGGGGTCCCAAGAAAAGAGTACAACCCAAGGATTTTTTCATCATTTATTCGTGATAGGGATTGTAAATTTTATGCTCACTGTCAAGGCATTCACCTGAGTGATAACATAAAAACTATGATTCTATATGCGAATTATTGCGTTATCGCGCCTCAAAAAGTCATGCCGATTTTTCTGAGGGGAGAGTGGGCCATGCAGCAAAGAGAAATGCGACAGGATCTGGTCGAAAAGTAATCACATTTATGCCGTTAATGACAAAAGTGTTAAAAATGGCAGCCAGCTATCAGTTTCGGGATTGGAAGTGGATTTCCGCTTATCTGTAGAAGATACTCGCCCTGCAACAACCAAATAACGATAAAGGATAGACATATGACAAGAGCAGCAATCGTTCTGTGTTCATTACTGGCTCTGGCCGGTTGTGATGAAGAGACAGTCGAAAATTTACTTGAGGGAAAAGTTGAAGTATTCACCATCCACAGCGCTGATATTCAAGGCGTGACGGGTGTGCAAGATGGTTACTATACATGGGTAGAGCTACAAAATTTAGATCAAACTTATAACATTGGCCTGCCTGAAAATGTACCTGTGGCCACACGTGCAGATTTGGTGAATGTTGCAGGTTCTGTTGAAGATGCAGGTTGTGCTAAGATTCCGAGCACAGCTGGTATGTGTTTTGATGAAGCCGATAATAGCAGCTGCCTTCCAAATGAATTGAATGAAGTTGGCCTGAAAACCTATAAGATTGACCTGGACAATCTTAAAGCGGCGATTGATGCCGGTTTTTATCCAACAGCAGCACAATACTTGATTGAGTATAAATTCAATTCGAATCTGACGATTCAAGACGCAGAATGCTCAAGTATTGAATAAAATTTCAATCGATGTTTTTGAAAGCGAAGAGCCGGGCTGTCAGCCCGGCTTTTTTGATGACAGAACAGCGGGTTAATCGATTGACTTCTCGGTGTGATGACTTTGAGATCATGCTTTGGTTATCCACAAAAGTTGTGCATAACTCTGTGGGAAATGCTTCTAAGCCAGAAGCCGTGACGACTTTGCCAAAGTCAAGCACTCGACTAGCAGATTTTTATTGTATTTTTTTGCTTTGTGAAACTGAGCAAAATACAACTTAAGTGGCTGTATTTTATTCAAAAAAATATTTTACAGCGTGTTAATCGATTGAGTGGCCTGATTTTCGACTTTCAGAAGTGGTGACGGGCTCTTTTCTAAGGCAGCTTTTTTGAAAAAAAGCGCAGATAGTTCCGGGTGTTGTTGGTAAAGAAAAGCCCGGTCTCTTTGTTCAGCATCACTATGCGTCAGATAACCCCGGCCATTCGGGTATTCGGTATTCCAGAGCTGACTTTTCGAAACCATACTGCTGGCAATGAATTGGCCAAGGTAGGTGATTTCACCGGCTGAAATACTGAAATGGACGTTGAGTGGCTTCTCCGTTTGGGAAAAGACGGTTTTTCTGCCATCGGTGCCTTTAAAGGTGATGCTGTGTAGCTCGTAGTTTCCGGCGGGCAGGGGAACAGTAAACAGAGAACTGGTTAAATGAGAGGTTTTGAAATCACTGTCGTTATTGTTATTGGAAACCGCGAGATCGGTGTCGCTGCCCTGGCGACGAAAATATAAGGTTGACTGAAGATTTTCTCCGGTCGATGGCCAGATTGTAGATGCGCCGAGACTGCCAACCAGGTAACCCTGCTCACTTGAGTTGGAGACATGGTAATTTTCAGGAACTGAGACGACGACGCCGTTACTACATCCAGTCAGTAACAAACCTAACAGACTGTAAACCAAAGGCTTCATGCCTTACCCATCCTATGGCTGTTGAACGATTGTATCAAAGGCCGGATGATCATACCGATCAACCAATCCCATATGAGTATTGTATTACAAAGCACATTTATGCCATATAACTCACAAAATCTCACTGGATTGATGAAAAAAATACTGCATTAAAGGGAAGTTTGAGCATTAGCTCAAGTTTTTCAAGGAAATAGCATGCACGCAGACGGAGGATTTGACTGGCAAATTGTGTTGCCAGTCAAAGTTGACTCAAGACGTAATGACGTTTTTGAATTTACTTTTTTTGCTCTGGATATAATCAACATCAGGCGGAAAGTCTTTGTTCGACTTAGCATGCCGTATCATATCAAACACAGTAAATTCAGTTAGAATTGCGAAGGTGTAAGGGGTGAATTCACCCGCCGCTTGCAGGGTTGGGTCAAAATACTGGTCCCCGAGGCGGATCAAAGCATGATCGATCACGGGATCTTCACAGCGGAAGCCAAGTACGTAGCGATCCCCTTTGCCATAAATGACATTCATATAACTGTTATAAAAACATTCATTCTCTTGCGTTGTACAGGCATCCAGCTGTTCTTCCGTCATCGCTGAAACCGTTACAATACGCATGTTTTCAGGACGATACCCTAGATCTCTGAGTTGTTTTTGAATGGATTCGTTAGGAAGCTCTGTCACTTTACTTTCCGATAGACTGATTTTTCGCGCATTATAGCTTTCCTTCTCGCATTGGTCACTTTCTGCTTTGAACTGAAGCCGTTTGATTTCAGAAAAATACTCTGCTTTTCAACGTCCCCTGAGGAGGAAGCAAAATTTCCGGATTGATAGTTTAAATGAGATTTGTTTTCAACTAAGATGTGTGACCAGTGACTCAGATAACTGAGTATCAGAACAGTTACAGAAAGTGTACCGCTATGCGCTTTCTGAACCGGATGCTTAAGGTAACCGTTCCAAAATGAATATCATGAAATCCAGTCTTGCCGTTGTTGCTATTGGCCTGAGCGTCAATACAGCAGCCAGTACGCTCGACTCTGCACGAGTCATTGAAAGTCAAATCAATCAGTCCGCCGCGCAAAGCCAGGGGCGCATTGATCAAAGCGCTGAAGCTTCTTTAAGTATGAAGGCAGAAATCGAAGCCCTTCGGGAAGAGGTCAAGAATCTGACCGTTTACCGTGATCACTTAGCCCGTCTTGTGGACAGTCAGGAAGGTGAAAAATCCAGCCTGAAAGAGCAAATTGCGGGGATTCAGGAAACACGGCAGGGTGTTGTGCCTTTGATGTATCAGATGATTGATGGCCTGAAAACGTTGATTGAAACAGACAAACCCATCAAACGTGATCAGCGTCTGGCCCGTATTGCTAAGCTGGAATTTATGATGGCGCAAGCGGACATCAGTGATGCTGAAAAATACCGTCGTATTCTTGAGGCGTACCAAATCGAAATGGATTACGGTACAAAACTGGGTCTATATCAGGGGAAAGTTGCGCTGTCACCTTCGGAAAGTATTCAGGCAGACTTGCTGTATCTAGGCCGGGTGGCGTTTGTTGCGCGGAGCTTGGATGGTCAGCGTTACTGGGCCTGGAATGACAGTACGTCACAATGGCAGGCACTTGAAGCCAATGTTGGCGCTGATTTGGATAAAGCCTATGCGATGGCTTCGAAGCAAATTGCACCGGGGCTGATTTCGCTGCCCGTGTCTGTCAATGTAGAGGGCCAGTAAGATGCAATTGAAAACTTTGACCTTCGCATTTTCTCTGCTGGCAATGTCTGCAAATGCATTGGCGGTAGACGGGTTAGTTCAGCAATCACGTCAGGACCAAAAATCCGAGAAAGCTCATCAGCAGGTCCGGGAATCCGGTTTCAAACAAACGGAAGCGCAAATTCGTGCTGAACGGGATACCCTTTTGGCTGAGCGGAAAAAGCTGAACGAAGAAACGGATCGCCTGAGCGATATTTTTGGTAAAAATGAACAATCGCTGGCTCAGTTAGAAGATGAACTCCGCCTGGAATCCGGAAGCCTTGGCGAGCTGTTTGGTGTGGTTCGCCAGACTGCAAAAGATCTGGATGCAGAGCTGGACACATCGGTGACAACAGCAGACCGGAATCAACATACGGACGTTGTGAAAAAGATCGTCGATGCGAAAGCTTTGCCATCTCTGAAGCAACTGAACGGCCTGTGGCAAGGCATGCTTGAACAAATTCAGGCCAGTGCTGAACTTCGAAAAGTATCGGTGCCGCTCGTGAACGGAGAAGGCTATGAGTCTGAAGTTGAAGCTTACCGTTTGGGCAGCATAGGCCTGATTGGTGAGCAAGGTTATCTGGCCTGGCATGGTGACCGTCACGTGGCAACCCCCTATCTGAAGCAACCAGAGCATGCCCCTGTTTCCAGCCAGATTGCTGCGCTGTCAGAGTCGGGTGTCCAAATGGCTGTCGTTGACCCGTCCCGGGGCAAGATGCTGGCGCAATTAGCGCATACGCCATCGTTGATGGATCGTCTGGCACAAGGGGGCGTCGTGGGTCAGATTATTCTGGGTCTGCTTGCGATTGGTGGCGTGATTGCCTTGTATCGTGGCGGAAAATTACTGGTCATTCGTCAGCAAATTCAATCTCAGCTGAAAAACCCTCAGCAGCCGGGCAATAATCCACTTGGCCGGGTCCTGAGTGTTTACGACAAAGAACAGAACCGATCTGTTGAAGCCCTTGAATTACGTTTGCTGGAAACGATTGTGGATGAACAGCAAGGTTTGGAACGTGGACTGTCCATGTTGAAACTCCTGGCTGCACTGGCACCGATGCTGGGTTTGCTGGGGACGGTGACCGGGATGATCGAAACCTTCCAGGTGATCACTCAGTTTGGGAATGGCGATCCGAAAGTGATGGCTGGCGGGATTTCAATGGCTCTGGTGACAACGGTTCTGGGGCTGGTGTCTGCGATGCCATTATTGCTGGCGCACAATCTGCTCAGTACGCAGGCGGATGCCATTCGTAATATTCTGGAAAAGCAAGGAATTAGCCTGGTTGCTGCTGAGGCTGAAAAAACAGGAAGCCCAGCGTAATGAATGTTTCCTTGTTCAGTACAGCATTTGCTGAAAACTGGTGGTTTTCCCTGCAGCATTTTATGCAGCAGGGAGGACAGGTGCTCTGGTGGCTGGCAGCGGTCGTTTTGTTCAGTTGGCTTTTGGTGACGGAGCGTTTGCTGTATCTGGCATTCACTTACCCGAAACAAAAACAGCAGTGGCTGACCCAATGGCAGGCCCGCAGCGATCAAACGTCCTGGTATGCTCATGCCATTCGTTCTGGCTGGCTAAATGAAGCGCATCTGGCACTCAGTCAGAATCTCAATGTGATCAAGGTGCTGGTGGCGATTTGTCCGATGTTGGGGTTACTGGGTACGGTCACCGGCATGATTTCTGTGTTTGATGTCATGGCTAATCAGGGCAGCAGTCAGCCTAAACTCATGGCTTCGGGCATTTCTCTGGCCACGTTACCGACGATGGCAGGAATGGTTGCGGCACTTGCAGGAATGTTTGTTCATGCCCGGCTGGCAAAAGCATGCCGGATGCGTGAACAAAAATTAGAAAAGTTATTAAGGAGTCAATGATGAGATTAAGTCGTCCATCTGCCGCTCGGGAAGAAGCACAAGTCGATCTGACGTCGATGCTTGATATTGTGTTCATCATGCTGATTTTCTTCATCGTGACGAGTTCATTCGTGCGCGAATCCGGTGTTGAAGTCAATCGGCCTCAGGCGAGCAACGTCGTCAGTCAGAAAGATGCAGGTATTTTCGTTGCTATTACCTCTGCTAACGATGTGTACATCGATAAGCGTGTCGTGGATGTCGAGCGTGTTCAGGCAACGTTAGAAACCATGCTGCTTGAACAGCCGGATGCTTCGCTGGTGATTCAGGCTGACGAACATGCTTATAGCGGCACTGTGGTGAAAGTCATGGATGCCGCAAAAGGGGCAGGGGTTCAGAATATTGCTCTGGCGGCGGAGAAGCGCTGATGTTCAGGCTGTTGATTGCTGCGCCAATTGCCTTTGTGATGACGTGGGGCTTATTTAGCTTTATGGCCTGGATGGTGGATGACGGCCACCGTCAGCCACCGGAGAAAACAGAAACGCTGGCATTCAACATGGTGATGGTGGAGCAGGAACGAGAAGCACAGCGACGTCAGCGTGCTGTACCGGAAAAGCCTGAAACGCCTGAACCACCCCCGGAAGCCATGCCAAAGCAGTCGAAAGCAAGTGCGGTTACCCCTTTGGCATCGCCAACCATGCCTTCTGTCGCACTGAATGCTTCCGTGACAGGGATGGCGGTGAATATCCCGACATTTTCTGACATTGGCAAAGACCAGCAGGCGATGCCGTTGTACCGGATTGAACCCAAATATCCGCCGCGGGCATTGAAACGGGGCATTCAAGGGTACGTGGTGCTGTCTTTCACCATTGATCCACAGGGACGTCCGACTGATATCCAGGTTGTTGATGCTGAGCCAAAACGAATGTTTGATCGTGAAGCGATTCGAGCCCTTCGAAGCTGGAAATATCAGCCAAAACTGGAAGGTGGGCAAGCGTTAGCTCAGCCGGGCCAATCAGTGAAACTGGAGTTTAAACTGAACAAATCATGAAAAAGTATGCATTAATACTCGCACTGCTTTTTACGCCTGTCGCTTTATCTGCTCAGTTATCACAGTATTCAGCGGGAAAAGTTCAGCAAGCGCAGAAACTACAGCAGGAAAACAAACTGAATGAAGCGATTTCGGTTCTCAAAGGCATGGATATCTCTCGTGCTTATGACCGTGCCTTCATTGATCGTGTCCTTGGCGTGTATTACTGGCAGGCAGAAAAACCGTCAGAATCGATTCGCCATTTGAGTCAATCTGTAAGTAGTGGTCTGCTGGAAGATGAGCAGGCGCGATCGACGCAACGTATGCTGGCCGATATTCTCTTATCTCAGGCGCAATATAAAACGGCTCTGAAGCATTATTACCAGCTCAGCCAGTCGATTCCTGCGTCAGAAAAAGCAGATGAGCTCTGGCTGAGAATTGCGCAGGCACATTATCAGATTGAAGAGTGGCGACCGGTTCTGTCGGCTTTGCAACATTATGAGCGCTTGCATCGGAAAGACGAAGTCCAGCCGCTCACGATGAAATTAGGGGCCCAGTTACAGTTGAAGCAACTTCAGTCAGCACTGCCCACGTTGAATCGCTTAATTGTGCTGCAACCAGAGAAGAAAGTGTGGTGGCAACAAATGGCGGGCATTCAAATGCAGCTGGATCGTCACCGGCATGCCATGGAGACACTGGCATTGGCACAGCGGCAGGGCGTTGATTTATCTCAGCAGGATTTGAAAACGCTGGGACAACTGTATGCCCAGCAAGGCATTCCTGAAAAAGCGGCACGCATTTTTGCGTCGTTAGAAAACAGCGACTCAGATGAAACCTTACTGGTGTCACAGGCCACCTACTGGCAAATGGCGAAAGAGTGGGATAAGTCGATTTCGAGTTGGCAGAAAGTCGTTCAACTGAACAGCAAGTATCGCTGGCAATTAGCGCAGTTGCTGATTCAGGAAGGGCAATATCAATTGGCCTTAAATGAACTGAATCAGATACAAGATTCAAAACGAAAAGCTGATGTTGAGCTGGCCAAAGTTCGAGTATTTTACAAATTAGAACAGTACGAACAGGCAATTGTTCATGCCAAAAAAGCCGATCAAATTGAGTCGTCCAAATCTTCTCAAAGCTGGATTAAGTACTTGAATCAGATTCGAAATATGAACTCCTGATTGAATCTGCAATATTTTGGGGAAATAACAAACGAAAGCGGCCTTGTGTGCCGCTTTTTCTGTTGTCACTTCTGGTCGGAAATAAGCTTCGTATTTTATCTGATTGAAAAATAATGCTATTCTCCATCACCAAGTTTTGAGTGTAAATGCATCTTGTGGAGTATGGGTGTGTGCTTTTGCTGGGTTGTCTGAACAGTCACGGAAAAGAGAAGATGTTGTTTTTAATCAAAATAATTTTGCTGCAGAACTTGCTTGCTGGTGGGGCAGTTTGGGTGGGTTATCGTTTTTTTGATGTGCCATTCATGCTCGGACAGGATGCACTTTTTTACATGTTTGCTTTGCAATGGGGCATGGCTGCGCTGGTTTGGAGTGGTGGGCGTAGCAGTGCGAAGTATGATCAGGATCCTGCTGCGAGAACCACAAACCAGATGTTGTCGTCTGCACAGGTACAGGCCGATAAAAAGAAAGAGTTCGCAGCAAATTATCATTTGGGACTGCAGCTATTTCTTTCTGGCCTGCTGCCCTTGATTGTTTGCGTGATGTACTCAGTGTTGTAAGACACGCTACACCAAAGGCGTAGCGTAACGATGCAAGATTCAGTCAGGCTGTGTACGGCAGGTATCCTGTGAATCCACAGATTTTCCAGCCGCTGGTCGTGTGTTTCAGGTAATAAATGGACTGCCAGAGTAATTCATCAGCCTGGCCGTCTGCCCGTTGAATGGTGCCACAGAACTGTTTCCGGGCTATTGCCCGCCCGTTTTCAATGGTGATTTCATTGAGCGTTGTGGCGCGATGTACAGCTGTTTTTAATGGTTCAGAATAGGCCGTATTTTGAGCCGCTAAGGCTTGCTTGAGCCACTCCTCCCGATAGTCGGCCAATGTAGAAAAGGCGAACGTCCATTGCGCAGGGTCCTGACTGTTGTTGGCATTGACGGCGTAGAATTCCTGTTCAATAAAATCTTCAGCAACCTGTGTCCAGTCAGCATCACAATAGGCCTGAATATCACGTGTAACCAGCATGTCCCAGATCTCGGCGCGATGGGTATCTTGTTCCGAATATGGATTGGTCTTTATCATGTCTTCTCTCCCAAAAAACAGCTTGATAGGGCGTCACAAAAATTGTGGCGAAACCGTCGGCTATCAAACTGGATTTTCGGCGGAATTGGAACTCTGGGTGTGAGATGTTGGGATCTCAGGCAAAGAATTGAGTTTTAGGGGAAAAGTGACGATTGCTGCTTGATGCTCTCAAAGAAAAATCCCGCTTTATAACTGAGATATAAAGCGGGATTTGTTAGAAGTACAGTCTGACAACAGATTCGGCGACACAGCCTGGGCGACGGCAGCCTTCAATTTCGACTGAAATTTCCTGAACAATTTCCAGTCCCCGTTTAATTGGCGTGACTGACTGAATTTTGGTTCGTGCACGAACACGATTTCCGGATTTGACCGGGTACGGGAAGCGCACCTGATTCAGTCCGTAATTCACCGTCATCTTCGCCGTCGGAAACTTCATGTTATCCGGGTCAACGCTATCGGTCAGAACAGAAAGTAAAGACAGCGTCAGAAAACCATGCGCAATCGTGGTTTTAAACGGTGATTCTTGTTCTGCGCGCTCGGGATCCGTATGAATCCACTGATGATCTTCTGTCACGTCAGCAAAACGATTGATTCGGTCCTGATCAATCGTCAGCCATTCACCCACATGAATTTCCTCACCAAGCGAAGCATTTAATGTTTCCATGAGCTTGGCAGCTTCCGGGTGCAATTCAACAGGTGCAGGGGCAGCATTCTGGTTTGCAGTGCCATTCGAAGCAATGCTTTCAGTTTTTGTCCAGCCACTGACATGCGCTTTATTTAAAAACTCAATCCAGTAATCACGGATTGATGGCGACAACCAATCTTTTAGCTCGAATGGATGCTTGGCCAGAATTTCACTTTTTTGTTTGAGAAAGTCGACCACTTTCATGCGTACCAACCTTTATCGATTTTTCTTCGTATGATTGAGGCGGCATATTGAATCTTGGCTGATCAGCGTCAGGATCAAAATGTGCCCTTGATCTCAATAAACTCATCGGATGAGTTGCCATTATTATAAATCAAAGTCTTTTAGTCACTGTAAACTGTGCGTCAAATCATGTTTCTGATACTTATTGTGATGTACGTCACACTTTATGCGATGTCACTCATGGTCAGAGTTCATATTCTATACAGTCAAGATTTTTTATTTTTAAATGAGATTTATGTCATAAACATTCGGGTGAATATGACTGTTGATACTTTGGAGTATAGATTGTCGCAGGAAAAAGAAGCGAAAATTGTGCGACTGGTTCCTTTTTGAACGACATGCGTTATACCTAGGTTATACCTGTTCTGCAGGGAGAAACGTTGTCAGGTGGGGTTGTGTGTTGTCGAACCTGGTTGTGGTGTTGTCTGATTCTATGGGTGTCTTACAGGGTAAGTGCTGCACCTGGCGATGAAATTGTTTTTGCGCTGGATAAATCAGTGAACCAGGCTGTTGAGCAGTCAATTCCTGGTGCGTCTCTGGCAGTGATTGTGAATGGCCAGATTCGGCTCTTGAGGGGTTACGGCGTCACAAAGGTGGGTGGCGTAAAGAAAATTGACTCTGCAACCATCTTTCCGCTGGCTTCCATTTCTAAAACGTTTGCCTCTGCGGCAACAGCGATGCTTGTGGATCGGGGGTTACTTGAATGGGACACCCATGTTGTTCCTTATCTCGACAAAATACAGTTCAGCGACCCGGCTCTGGGAAAATCGGTCACCTTAAGAAATGTGCTTTCACATACCACTGGATTGGTTCCGCAAGCCTATTCAGATTTACTTGAAAACGATGTGAGTTATCGACGTATCCTTTCGATTCTGGATCGGGTGAAGTTCGTTTGTGATCCCGGGGAATGTTATGGATATCAAAATATCGTGTATAACCTGAGTGCCGATATGATCACACTGGCTGCAGGCATGGATTACGCACAGTTCGTCAGCGAGCAAATTTTTATTCCATTGCACATGCAACATGCCAGTTTTGGCCTGAAAGCTTTCCTGAATGCAGAGAACCGGGTAGAGCCACATGTCCGCGT
This sequence comes from Photobacterium sp. 1_MG-2023, assembly GCF_030547945.1. Classification (NCBI taxonomy): domain Bacteria; kingdom Pseudomonadati; phylum Pseudomonadota; class Gammaproteobacteria; order Vibrionales; family Vibrionaceae; genus Photobacterium; species Photobacterium sp. 1_MG-2023. Next base: position 104,743 of record NZ_JAUORR010000010.1, read on the forward strand.
GAAAAAGGGATATGCTTCTGTAAAACCTGCACCTTATTATTATCAGGTACCTGCGGCAGCTGGTGTGAATGCAAGTTCACAAGATTTAGCACAATGGATGCTGGCACAGTTTGGTCAGTACCCTGAAGTGATCAGTGATGAGAATCTAGCATTACTGCATCAGCCTGCCATTCGGGCGAACCAATACCGCTACCGTGCAAAACTGGATAATGTGTATTACGGTCTGGGGTGGAGAACCTTTGATTATCAGGGGATTACCGGGTTTGTACACCATGGCGGCTGGGTGCGCGGGATCAGAACAGAAATGTTATTTCATCCTGCAACACAAACAGGCATGGTGTTTCTGACCAATTGTGAAACAGACTACGCCCGAGAAATTGTGCTTGAATTTTTGGATTTGTATCAACGTTATATCGAGTCTGTTGCCTCTGAAGGGGAAGTCGCCACAGCCGAATAAAAATTTTTGTGGATCCCTTGATATTTAGTCCTGCAGGCGTACACTTCGCTTGAAATTTGCCTTTTAGATGAACGACAAAGGAGCACATGATGGCAAAGAAACATAAACAATCCCTGCAGCAAGCAGTGGTGTCCGAACCGTCTGAAAGTCTGACTGAACATGGACGGGGTGCGATTCAGGATAATGCCCTGAAAGCTATCGTCACGAGTAAGATTTTTCGCAGCCGTGTTGAAAAATCCAAAAAAGGTAAAGGCAGCTTTCAACGGAAGGCAAAACACGGCGGACGAGAGTCCTGGCCAATCGCCGCTTAACTGAGTTGTGATTGCCCAGGACTCTTTTTTGATATGAGCCACATTCTGACTTTGTAGTCAGGATTCATATTGTCGGGTATAGTGATTTCTATCTCTGCCTGAGTAATTGATTCGAAAGGAGTCTGATCGTGAAACGAAACTGGCGACACCTGCTCTCGCTGTTATTTTTCCTCAATGTCCAGACAGTCCACGCAGAAGAAAAAGTATTGGTTTTTGCTGCCTCTTCCTTAACGAATGCCTTGACTGAACTGGCTGAGCAATTTGAAACCCAAACGGGTGATCAGGTTGTTCTGTCCTTTGCTTCCTCCTCTGCACTTGCCCGTCAACTGGCGCAGGGCGCTCCAGCTGATGTTTATCTTTCTGCAAACACCAAATGGATGGACTATGTCGTGGCCCAGCAGGTGGTGAATACGGATACACGACAAGACTTGTTGCACAACCGTTTGGTGTTAATCGGTCATGCGTCGTCGGCTATTGAGCCAATAGCGCTGGATAACAACTGGAATATTGCTGCGATGCTGAACGGCAGCCGGATCGCTGTTGGCGATCCGAATCATGTACCAGCAGGAATGTATGCGAAACAGGCGCTGACTTCCTTAGGACTGTGGCAGCAGGCTGAACCTCGGTTGGCGAGGGCAAACAATGTTCGTGCTGCTTTGCTGTATGTTGAGCGACAGGAAGCTGCGTTAGGGATTGTTTATCAGACTGATGCCCTGATTGCTGCGAACGTTCGTGTGCTTGCCCAGTTTCCGCAAGAAAGCCATGATCCGATTACTTACCCGATGGTTTTAACGCAAAAACAACCGACTGCAGCGGCACAGGCATTTTATCGCTTTCTTGAATCAGACCAAGCGGCCGACGTGTTTAAAAAATATGGCTTTTCCGTGGATTAACCTGAAAAATCAAGAAGACTGAATCATGGATGTTTTGACTCTGAGCGAATATGAAATCACAGCACTCCAGCTCAGTCTGAAAGTTGCGCTGACGGCTGTATTGATCAGTCTGCCCGCTGGCATTGCCTGTGCCTGGGCATTGGCAAGAGGGCGATTCTGGGGAAAGTCCCTGCTCGATGGGTTGGTTCACTTACCTTTGGTGTTACCCCCTGTTGTTGTCGGTTATCTGCTCTTGGTACTGATGGGCAGGCAAGGGCTGATCGGCGCTTATCTGTATGATTGGTTTGGCCTGACATTTGGTTTCAGTTGGCAGGGAGCGGTGCTGGCTGTTGCTGTTGTCGCTTTCCCGCTGATGGTCCGATCAATTCGGCTGGCATTGGAAAATGTCGATCCCAAGTTGGAGCAGGCTGCCCGGACTTTAGGGGCAAAACCCGTACAGGTCTTTCTGACCATCACGCTTCCGCTGATGCTGCCGGGTATTCTTACTGGTACAGTTCTGGCTTTCGCCCGCGCCTTGGGTGAGTTTGGTGCCACGATTACTTTTGTCTCAAATATTCCCGGAGAAACACAGACGATCCCGCTAGCGATGTTTTCTTTTATCGAAACGCCGGGCGCAGAAACAGAAGCGGCCCGTTTATGCGCGATTGCGGTTGCCATTGCTTTATTGTCTCTTGTGCTCTCAGAGTGGCTCGCTCGAGTCGCGCGGCGCCGTTTGGAGGGCTGATGTTCGAACTGACAGCAATAAAACAGGCCGGGCAGTTCAGGCTGAATGTTGATCTCAGATTGCCTGATACCGGGATTATCGCGATTTTTGGGCGTTCAGGTGCCGGAAAAACCTCACTGATTCATCTTGTCAGTGGCCTGACTCAGCCGGACGAAGGAAGAGTTGTTCTGGGGGAGCATGTCTTGTGTGACACGTTTCAGGGCATTGATTTACCGCCGGAAAAGCGCCGAATCGGTTACGTTTTTCAGGACGCCAGATTATTCCCGCATTATAAAGTTCGAGGAAATTTGCTGTATGGCGGGCGGGGAAAGCCCGATCCCTCTTTTTTTGATGAAGTGATTCACTTGCTCGATATCGCGCATTTGCTCAATCGTTATCCTTCAGGTTTGTCCGGCGGTGAAAAACAGCGGGTTGCGATTGGCAGAGCGCTCTTAAGCCGCCCGGACATGTTATTGATGGATGAGCCATTGGCTTCACTTGATTTGCCCAGAAAGCAGGAACTGATGCCTTATCTGGAGTCGCTGGCAAAAAGCGTCAAGATTCCGATGCTTTATGTGAGCCACAGCCTGGACGAGATTTTACGGCTTGCTGACCATATGGTTGTATTGGACCAGGGAAAAGTGGTTGCGAATGGACCGCTGACCGACGTGTGGGGTTCATCTGTGATGCAGCCCTGGCTGAGTACCAGGGAGCAGAGCTCGATTCTGCAGCTCCGTGTCCAAGGACATCATCCGGATTACCCGTTAACCGAGCTGGAAATTAGCCCTGATATTCCTTTATGGGTCAGCCGGGTACGCCGTTCGGCAGGAGAGTCGGTTCGTGTTCGTATTCACGCCAACGATGTTTCTGTGACTCGGATCAAGCCTGAGCAAACCAGTATCCGAAATGTGATGCCTGCCCGGATCGAAGGCATCGAGCAGCATCGCTATCAGGCGGATGTTGCTGTGATTCGTTTACGGATCGGCTGCTCTGTTTTGATGGCGAATATTACGACCTGGGCATTGGATGAACTCAATTTACACGTCGGTGACTCACTGTATGCACAGATCAAAGGGGTCAGCCTGAGCCAGCAAGATCTTGCCTGAGTCCATTTTTCTTTGGTGCTCTAAATGATCTGAACGATATTTTTGCGGGTACCCAAAACAGTTCCGGGTCTAAAAAAGAACAAATTGATTAAAAAATAACCAACCTGTTCAGGTTAACTTTTGAACAATGTACAAGCGCTTTAACCAACTGTTTCACTGCGACTAAAAGCAATTTTCTGCGCGAAAAATGGCAAATATTTGTGTCAAATGATTGTCAGGAAGTGTGTTTTTTAATCACCGACTATTGCTAGTCTTAGCCTCCAGTCAGTATATTCTTCCACCGTTGTTGGCTGATTTGATAGTTGCACCTGTAAAGGTTGCCTATTGCAGAGACATATTTCTGAAGCATCTTTTTTTGATGCCTCTGCCTTATCAATCAGGATCTTATTATTACTAAGTGGAAGTACCCATGCGAATTCTTACAGTTTTGATTCTTTCAATGGTTGCACTGGTTGGCTGTGGCGGTTCAGGCAGTGATTCAGGCAGTTCATCTTCATCGCCTTCAGGTAACAGCACCACAACCAATAGTGGCACTTCAGAAAGACCTGAGACAGGGGATTGGAATCAGAATACCGGCGGTTCAACCGACACGGGCTCAAATGGTTCAGGCTCAGGTTCTTCAGGATCTGGCAGTAACGGTGGATTAGATACCGGCTCGAATACCGGTGGATCCGATCAATCAATGGCAGACGAAATGCTGGCCGCAGTGAATCAGGCTCGAGCGCAAGGTCAAGACTGTGGTGGGACCTGGTATCCGGCCGTTGGTGCACTGACCTGGGATTATGCTCTGGAAGAAGCTGCATTCGTTCATTCAAGCAATATGGCGAACTATGATTTCTTTAATCACACTGGTTTGGATGGTTCCACACCAAGTTCCCGTGTGACGGCTCAAGGCTATAACTGGAAAACCGTGGGTGAAAACATTGCGGCCGGTCAGAAAAGTGTTTCAGCTGTGATGCAAGGTTGGTTGGACAGCCCTGGCCATTGTAAAAACATCATGAATGGCAGCTTTACACAGATGGGCGCTTCCTCTGTGACCAACTCCGGCAGCCAGTACGGTATTTACTGGACTCAGGTGTTTGCCGCGCCGAAATAATCTGAAATAAAACAATGCCTTAGTTTTCTCCAGAATATTCCTGGGGCAAAATTGGGGCATTTTGCTTTAGGGCTTGCCAGGCTTTCTCACTTTCTGAACGAGAATGATCTGGCATCCATTTTCCGTATACTCTTGCGAGCATTTGAAAATTAGCGTGTCCCATCTGGGAAGCAATGAAAGCAGGGTTTACGCCCGACGTTAACATCCATGATGCGTAAGTATGCCTTAATTGGTAAACACGGCGATAACGGATACCAGCTCGCTGACTAATTGACTTCCATACTTTGGTCACACTGGTACGAGATAGAAAAGTATTCTCGCTACCGGGTAATGTAACACTCGAAAGAAAAACGAATCTCAAAGTCTCAGTGATATGGGTTTTATCTGAAAGCTCTACATCGTAATGCTCGGCAGGCATCATATAGCTGAACTGCATCTGAGATTTTAAAGCTTCCAGTGCAGGAGGGAGTAAAAAAATAGTACGACTCTTATCCGTTTTGGGTGTTTTGAGACCTCGTTGAAACGTCACTGCTCGGGATACTTTCATCGTCCCAGCCTCAAGATCAATATCTTCCCATGCGATTCCACATAGTTCACCAACCCGCAATCCTGAGTAAACCATCAAGGTAATGATATTTGCATGCTGCTTAAAGCGGCAGTGCTCAATGGCCCGTGCGATCTCTTCATGTGAAAAAGGATCAGGGTCCAGTTCTGGTTGCTTAACGGCTTTGAGTTGCTCACTGAGCTTCTCTGAAATGTATTCATAGTCGAATAAGAAATTCAGAAAGTTGCCAATGACACTCAGGTAGGCATTGGCTGTTCTTGCTGTTTTCCCCATGATAATTTTACTTCGCCATGCCATGACACTAGCTTTAGTTAGTGTGGAAGATGTGCGACTTTCACCGTATAGGTTCAGACAGCTCTTCATTGTGCTCTTGTATCGATATAACGTAGTCCCTCTGATATCTGCTTCCTTCAAGCTTAAGTATTCAGCAGCTAAGTCTGACAACCGCAAATTACATCTGTTGCCTTTTGCCCTTGGTGAATTAGGGAAGTGGTCAGCATAGTTGAAGCTACCAATCGCAATTTCATGCTTGATTGCGGCCAGTTTCCCGGCCGCGAATTTGATATTCTGTTTTGTAGGGCGAAGGTTCAGCGTTTCCCGGCAACGCTGATGGTTGTGAGAAAAGCTGATACGAAGCGATTTACCGTGAATTTCCACTCCTGGCGGTAGTTTTTCATTGCTCATCGTGCACCTTCAATCAAGCGGTCGAATTCATCAAGATTGATGTACCAGCGGCCCATGCGCTTTTCAACAACGCGGCCAACAGGTAAGTCGCCTCGTTCAATTTTTCTGCGTATTGCTTTCACCGTGTGGCCTGTAAATTCGGCACCTTTGGTGATCAGCATCCATTTACTTCTATGATGGGTCATTGGTCGTTACCTTTGGTTGTGTAGATGAACCGTTCCCGGCCTTGGTCGCTGTATTCGAAACTTTGCACCTGCTTGAGAGAGTAGGGCGATTGGTTAGGTCGCCATGCTTCATAATGGCGTCTGATGCAGGCAATAGCGTTTCTAGATAGGCAGTTGGTGCAGAGTTTCTCTCGGTAACCTCTATTCAAAGAGGTTATTAGTTATGTTGCAATTAAGGAAGGGACTTTGATTTACGTAGATTTTTTACATGATCACACTTAGGAGAAATCCATAAACACTCTTCTCTCAATTTAGTGTCTCTACCCGCGAAAATACGAGAAACTTTTACTGTCTTTCGCCAACCTTTGAGTAAATCGTTATAAAGTTCGGAGTCGTAAATACAAGATCTAAAATTAAAATTTCCATATTATTACAGGGTGCATTAAAGCTTAGTTTGAATTATGTCTCTAATGATGTTTGAACCATATTTCATGCATAAACTATTGATAAACATTGGGTCAATATGCTCTACGTAAGATAAATAGCCAGACAGGTGAACTTTTTCATCATCATTGAGGTTTTCCCAATTGTATATTTTACTCCTTATTTCTCTCTTTTTCTTTCTGCCTACTGAGACATTCCCCTGATTTGTTATTACTAATCCAGTGATAATAACTCTTCTTTTATGTGAAGAGTGAAATGTTTTACTTGTGTTGATTTTTAAATTACTTGGGCACTTTAGATTTTCAACAATTTTAATTACTTCATTTTCAACATGTTTTAGTAAGTTTTTCTTATTGGTAGAAAAATAAAGATCATCGGCGTATCGGCTAAAGTGCACATTCACTTTTGTGCAATAATTTTGAATGAGAGTATCTAATTCAAAACAAATTGCATTACTCAATGCCGGAGAGGTAACTGAACCCATGACTAATTTTTTTCTTCTACAGACTAGTTTTGTAAATGAGATACTGTCATCTTTATTCCAGCCATTTATTAAAGTAGGCATTTCCCTATCGATGAAATCATAAATGTCTTTTGATGTGATTGATTCAAAGAAGGATTTAAAGTCCATTCTAAGAAAGTATTTATTATGTGAGTGTACAAGAGCGTTATTTTTTGTGCTACATCCTTTTTTATATGCTTTTGATGCATCGTGAGTTGGAAGTTTTTTTATTATGAAGTCATTGAGCACAATTTGTACTAGCTTAAGCTCTTTAGACGGATGATAAATTATTCTTAATCCACCATTGGGCTTTGATTTTGTAAAGAATGAATACAAATTGTTAGACTTATCACAGATCTGACTCACCTGATCAAGATCTAATAAGGTTAATTTTGATATGGTTTTTTTTAGCATTTTATTATCGCTTCTAAAACTTTCTTAAATTCGTCAATATAAAAAAGATGACTTAAACATCGAGACCTTATATTTTGTGAAATTCTTGAAAATGTACTCATTGCACTATTACTGCTTAACTTTGAGTAATCATGGCAATAGTAATATTTATCATTATTAAATTTGAATGAGCTTACAATTTCAAGCGCAACAGATAAGCTAATAATGAATCGAACATCTTCAATATCTTTCCTACCTTTGATTCCATAAATGTATTTGCATATTTCAATTATGTTTTCTTCGTCTAAAGGGCCTAATGATACAATTACTAATACCACCATAAAAAGCATTTCCTTTTTATCCAGCTTATAATGGCCATATGTATCATCTTCATCTCTAGAAGAATATATTTTACTACGTCTAACATCAACGCGACTTAAAACAATTGGCATGGATGTAAGGATTGAATTGAAGTCTGTATATATAGTTGGACCGTACTTTGAATCTTCGTTTACCCACCGAACAGGCCCTGTGTTTATAAAGGATTCATCATGTTCGAATTTCTTTTCTAGAATAGGAAGCAATTTTTTTCTTAGAGAATCTGACATTGAAAATGCACCCAGTTCAGCCACTGTTCCAAATGACTCAACAAGAATTAATACAGTGTCTGAAAAATCAGCTAACCATTCTTCCAGCTTCAATGCATTTACAGTGCTTTTTGCTTCAACAATAGTTTCCCATGCATATTCTGCTCTAAATGTCAGTAAGTTTTTAGAGTGTTTATTAATGTACTCTTCTATTATAGACCTATTTTGACAGTAATTGGGATCTCCACCACAAATGAATAATATTTTAGGGAATGGGTGATGACCAAAAAACTTGGTACGTCTTAAGTCTTTATTTACGGAATGCGGATCTGGAAGATGAGAGGCTAATTCATCTAAAGCTTTATGATATTTTGGATGATTTGACCACATAATAGGCTCATTTTTAATAAAAAGCCCTTACCGACAGTGGCAAAGATTTGAACCAAGATTCGAAGAAGATTGGTACTAATCTTTGTTACTGGGTACTAAACTGAAGATTGAACTGCGGTGGAAACCGCAGAGCTAGATTCAGTTTAGTGCCACATAATTTGGAGCAATATCGTCGGGTCGGCTATACACCAACCACAGAAGTTACACATATAAAATATGACATAACTTCAAACTAAGGGCTGAAAGAAAGAGTAACTTTACGAAAATATCTTGTCTATCAAGTAATGAATTTTCCTATAAAAATCAGCGATTAATTTGATCTGAGTCGTGTTTTTCTATGAAATTAATTGAGTTTACATTTGTTAAGTGATGTGTGAATAAGTGATGTGTGAATCAAAATTTTCTGTGTGGCAAATTGAATTGTTTTTCTTTTCTATTTCTGATATAGCACTTACATATCCTGACCATTTTTTCACACCTGAATTTTCCAGAGCAGTCAAAATCTCATTACGATAACGTAAATATTTTTCTTCACTTATTGGTATCTGAATCGTTTTTACTGTTTTTTTGGGGGAAGATTTCATAGTACTGTTGGTATGTGACTTATCCTGTTTTTGATTAAGTGCCTTCTCTACAGATATATGACATACCACAGCTTTGTTGAGAGGCTCTGTAAATTTATCTGGTTGAAATGAATTATTTTCTGAGATGAAATTATTTAGGTGCGTAGTGATCCGATGCTCTAGTTCATACTGAAAAGCCAAAGGCTCAAGGAACGCGATTTGTGGCCAGTCATTAAACAGGAACTGATAATCGCCAGCTGTTGATTCCAGGTAGCCTTTGTTGCCCATTGCACGCTGATGGTGCTGATTGGCTTCAACTTTGGCTTCCGCTACTGCGGCAGCGGCTGCATCTTTCAGACTGGAGACACTCTTTTTGCCCTTCATTGCGTCGGTAACGGAGACAGTGACTTCAGGCAGTTGGGCGTTAATCTCTGTATTCAATGCGATCCGATGTTGGTGAATTTCATCGATGGCCTTCTTCAGGATTTCTTTTCGAATCTGTTCTTTACGCGCTTTTACCTGTTTGTCTGTCGCCAGACGGGCCTGCCGGATTTGCTCGCCAATGAATTTCAGGTCTTTGACGAAAGTGTCTATGTCCTGAACTTCTCCCAATACTTGATCTGCCAGACTATTGATCTTGTCTTCTGCGCCCTTGAACACTTTCACCATGCTTTCCGCGTTGGCGAAGTCCTGATCGGTTTTGATGGGCTGCTTTGACTTTTCAACGAGTGATTCAGCGGCTTCTTTGAAAACGTTCAGGTTCGAAGTGAGCGATAGACCATTCATTCGGTAGGAGATAGCTGGTAACTCGCGAATCGCTTCAGCTTCCACTGTTTCCTTTTCTGGTTCTGGCTGATAGCCGTCTAAATCAGTCATGAATTGCTGCCAGCCAGCAATTAACGCAGCACGCCTTTCAGTGCGTGATTCATACCAGCAGAAAATGAAGTTTTCACCTTCGTCGGGTTCGCTGCCATCTGTTAAGTCTGAGCACACGAAAATTGCTTTATCCGCACCGGAGACCAGCAATTGCTGTTCCAACTGCCAGTAATAATGGGGCTCAAGTTCATTGGAGGCGACCGCCAAGGCGAGGTTTTCATTCCAGAGCTTGTGTTCGAAAACAACATCATCCAGCATGGTGACACCATCGAAGCTGGCCAGCATCCAGTCATGCTCATCACTGATTGCTGTTGCCGGGAATAGTTCTTCACCGATGATTACTTCAACATGAGGGCGGGCGGCTTCTTCTGCTGCGTGCCCCTTATCAAAAATGCGTTGTTGTGCGGGACTGACTTCAGGTGTAACACCCGTCGCTTTGATTCGAAGCAGCTCAGCGCGAGACATATATTTGCTCGCGTTCATCATGGCCGGTGCTTCGCTGGCTGTCATTTTAGTTTGGCGTAGGGCATGCCATTCCTGGCTGCCCTGAGTGACGTTGATGACTTTCATGCGGCTTCTCCTTGCTCGATGTTACGGATAGCGGCTTTCTGGCTGTCGGTGAGCGTGCCTTTGCTCTCGATTTTGGTGATCAGCTGTTCAGCATTCATTTTTCCGGCCTCAATGGCAGCAGCCCACTGAGTGAAATTGGCTTCGAAGTGGGCAGCAGGGTATTCGGGCTTATCGGCGATCAGTTGTTTTTCTGGCTTTGGCTGTGCCGGAGTGATATCCCGCTCTTGTCGGTTGACGGGAATATCCTGAGCTTCTTCAGCTAGGCTGATGCCGCGCAATCGGTCTGCGTAGGCTTTACGAGCAGCGAAACCAAAAGCACGCCATTCAAGCATTTTCTTTGGGTATGATTTCCAGGTATTCCGGCCCCAAAGTCCTGCGTTTTCTGCATCTTCTTTTGTGAATTCGCCAAGAAATTGAACGTGATTCCCGTTGATCTGCCGGGTGATCGTACAACTGGCTTTCATTGTGTTGTTCTCGAACTCGTCTTTGATATCAACTAGGTCTGGCGCAGACATGATCAGGGCTCGGAGCCCGTCGCCCCAAATAGAAGGCCTGCCGTTTACAACAGCGATGTTTTGTAATGACTGAACAGGTTTCAGACCGAGTTCTGCACCCATCTGAACGGCAACCAGAACGTTTCCTGGTTTGCCTTGGTAGTCTTTGGGTACCATTTCGGAGTTCGCCATTAACTCGGCCATCCGCATTGCTTCTTCAAGGGATTGTGGCGTGAGAGAAAATCCGCCGGTAGTAGAAAGTTGGGTCATGGTCGTTACCTCATAAGCGCCGCTGGTAACGGCGCTTTCGTGAATGATTGGTCGTTAGGTATCAGGCAGCGCTGCGTGTTTCTGCATCGAAGGCGGTTTTGATTTCTTCAATGCGATGTTCGATGAAACTGTCGAGCGCTTCGAGCATGAAGGCTTGATGAGCCATCAGGTTTTGAGCGTTGTGGCTTGTGCTGTCTGGTTCATGACAGGCGACAAACTTAATCAGGCCGTCAACGAGGCTTTTACCGTGAACAAGGTGTTCACCCACGTAGTAATCAACAAAGTCGGAGAAGGAGAGGCCTGCAAATTCTCGGTTGTTGAGAATGCGCTTTTTGCCATCGCTGATGTATTGGTCAAATGCGTTATCACGTTGATCTTGCAGATCAACTTGCGACTGATGTTGGTTTAACTGGTTTGTGAAGTAATTGCCTGCGTTTAACGTCATGATATAATCCTTTTGTTTGTAGGTGCGTGGAATGGTCCTTCGTGACCACTTCCGTTGATAGAAAAGTTGCTGTTGGTTTCTTGGTCGTTACTTTCAGTGGCTGCGCCACATTCCTTCCATGCCTCGCAAAAGTCATGGTCGTTACCTCAGCAGGGGTGGTTCCCTGCTTGAACCGAGTTTCTTGGTCGTTACTCGGTTCCCGACTGGCCCCGCTTATGCGGGGCTTTTTGGTTTTTGGTGTTCGACTATCCAAGTTGTTAAAGAGCTGGTGATAAGACAACTAAACTGCTTACCGAAGATGCGTTTAGATTAGTAAACTAAACTTGGGGTGTCAATTGTTTTTATAACTAAACCTTAAAAAATAAAAAAAACCCACCTAGGGTGGGCTTCTTGAAATTTGAACGTTTGAATCTCGCTAGAACGCGTGGGCTAGCAAAGTGTTAGCTCTTGCATCATGCGTGAGTGCATTCATCATAATAGAACGGAATACCAGAAAACCTTACCAATAACCCTGATACTTAGTGCATTTTCAGCATTGTAAATCTCATCAGGATACTCGCGATCATTGTAACTTCTGACTCGAAGGCCACCGCCGGGCATCAAATAGAGTAGTTTGATTCGCAGTAAACCATCATGGTTGATTGCATACATACTTCCATCAATGATCATGTTGTCAGCTACATTGACACCGACAACAGAGCCATCAGGCAGCACTGGTTCCATGCTGGTTCCTGAGACTTTTACACATGCTGCGCATTCAGGATCAACACGGGCTTTTTGAAGTGTTGATTTAGCAAATCTAAGTTTTGGGCCTTTTTTTTCAAGAACTTCGGCTGCCCCAGATCCAGCCGCTAGTTGTACATCCATAAAGAAGGGTATTTCTACTTCATCATCAGATAATTTCGTCGTGCTGTCCCAGGCATCAAAGCTTCCAACAGAAGTTGCATTGGAGTCTGGTGACGGCTGCTGCGGTGTCTGATTTTTTCCGGTTAATATCCAATCAGGTGTGACTTCTAGAACATCTGCGAGCTTCAGCAAATTCTTGCCGTTTGGCTTCATCGTGCCCCGGATCCACATTGAGATGGTTCCTTTAGACACGCCAACGTGGCGGACTAAATCCACCTGCTTCAGGTTTAACTCGCGCATCCGCTGAGCGATGCGATCTTCAATATTCTTAATCATGTTTAGATTATTAATCAAATCGAGTTTAGTTTTGTTTGCTTTCTTGATGTTTAGTTATATATACTTTGATTTGTTTTATAGACACCGGAGGGTGAATGAGCGACCTAGTTGACGCAAAAAAGGAGTTCTTGGTTGCTGCTATTCAGCATTTCAAGTCTCAAAAGAAACTGGCTGAGGTGATGAAAGTTACGCCGGGTTTAGTTTCACAATGGAAAAGCATTGGAATGCCTGATGCTCGAGTTTACGAGCTTCATGTAAAAACTAAAGGCAAACTCAAAGCGAAGTTTCCCTTCGCAGCCTGACTTTAGTAAGTCCCAATAAACCAAAGAGGTAACGACCATGAAATTACAAGACCAAACCCTGTCGCTGCTTGACCGCGCAGCGACAAATAAGCGAGTAGGCAAAGTAGGCTTACCAGCCTGGCAAGTTCGCGATCGTGAAGTAAAAACCCGTTTATCTGAGCCGGATCAGCTGGCTGTGTCTGCCATCGCGGCCAGTGCGGATGCACCAATCAGCGTGTATGCGTACAGCAATATCATTCGGGCTGCCCGTGAAGATCTGGCGGCCAATCCCGAGCTTTGCGCCGCTATTCGTGAACAGTACAAATTACGCAATATCCCCGCACCAGAGTGGTTGCAGGATTTGCTTTAAGACAGGAGGGTATCTAATGGGTCAGTTGTTACGTGAAGTATCACCCGATGATGCCTCTGAACTCGTTGATTTTCTGGAAATCTATCAAGCGGCCGCTGAACAGATCAGCGGCCAGAATCCAGAGAGCAAAGTTGCTATGTCAGTCCCTAATTTCTCTAAAACTCTGACTGACAGTGCTTATCCACGACTTGGAGGTATTACATGCCGTTAAGCAGTTCCTTGGCATGTTCGGCGGCAGCGAAAGCTGCTGCCATCGCCTACCAATGTCAGTTTGAAAGGGGATATCTGTGAGCATTGTTCGCGCAAAACGTAGCAAGAATTTCAGCGTGATTAGCAATGCTGTGTTCTCTGATGGGGTTCTGTCGTTTCAAGCGATGGGGCTGCTTGCCTATCTGCTGTCTAAACCGGACAACTGGAAAATCAGCCCGGCACAGCTTGCAGAAGTCACCAGTGGAACTGCAAAGAAAACAGGCAAAGAGGGTGTTTATAACATTCTGAAAGAATTGAAAAATGCTGGATACATTGAAACGAAGAAACACGCATCAGGCAAGATGGATTATCTGGTGTATGACGAACCTCAGTCACAAAAGCCACAAACGGCTAAGCCAGATCAGGCTAAACCGAAACAGGGTAAACCAATTACGGCTAACCCAAATCTGGGTAAGCCTAATCAGGCTGAGCCGCCCCTAATAAATACTGATCTTAAACAAGAACTGAGAAATAGATCTTCTGTCGAGTTCGAATCGAACCCGACGGTATCCGAGCAGGCAAACGAACTTCGTCCTGAAGTGACTCAAATTATCCAGAGCCTGAATTCTGTGACCGGTTCACGGTTTCAGGCCAAAGGCTCCAACGCTAAGCTGATTAACGCCCGTTTGGCTGAAGGCCACTCCGTGAATGACCTGACGGCAGTGATTCACCACAAAGCCCAGGTATGGGGACGGGATGCCAAGATGTGCCAGTACCTGCGGCCATCAACGCTATTCCAGGCAGCAAAGTTTCCCGGTTACTTGCAACAGGCCCAGTCCGTCGCCAGCGGGCATGCGGTACAGCGAAGCGGCGGCTTTGTGCCAGATAACAGCTCGACAGACTGGATCAACGGACTGCATGACGATCCGCTGTACCAGCACTAAACCGAGGTAACGACCATGAAACAAGTAAGCGCAACGGTGACACAGTTGCCGATCGGCCAGACCAAGCCGATGAGCCAGCAAAGTGAATCTGACCAGTTCGCAGCGCGGGTGATCAACCGGATTTTCGAGGAGCTGCAGGCCATTTTCACAGCTTGGCGTTCTGCCATGCCAAACGACAAGGCCGTCACTCTGACAAAGCGTAACTACGTGAAAGCCATGATGGCAAAAAACGTTTCAACGCCTGAAATGGTGAGCCGTGGGTTAGCCAAAGCCCGCGAGTGTGAGAATGATTTCTTTCCTTCGCCCGGCAAGTTCGTAGCGTGGTGTTTAGACGATGGTGAATGGCGAGAAGCATTCAGCCGGTTGACCCATCATGAGAAGCCACTGAATACGCTCGAGCGTTTGGTTCGAAATGAGGTGGGCTATGAAATGCGGTTTTTGAATGCTGAGAAGGCTGAGGCCCGGTTTCGAATCGCATTTGAAAAATGGAAGGCCAAGGAACGCAGGGGAGAGCTGCCTGAAGAATTGATTGCTCTACCTGCAAGGAGTTCTGTTTCAGTCACGGACAAAGCAAGGAACGCACACGGCATTGCGGATCCGCAAAAAATGCCGGGAAGGTTTTCGCGATTAATCGCACAACGAGTAGCAACCAAACAAACACGAGGATAACGACCATGGAACAAGTAACGACCAAACCAGTATCAAGAGAAACATTGACCCGAGTATCGTTCGAGTTACGGGGTAACGCTGTAAAGGCAATGATCCGTTGTATTGCTTCACGCCAGCCAGGGCAAAACCGAACAAAGCGATACATTCAGGCCAGTAAGCTGATCGCTAAAGCGCTGAATGTTGATGCTGATTACATCAACAGTTGGGAGGTGATGGGCGTACCAGACCACTTGTTACAGCAAGTGCTTCAGTTTTGCCGGAAAGAAGGTATTCAGCTTTGGCGCCATAGCTTCCGCCCGAACTCTGAAATTGTCACATGCTGGGCAATGGCCGAGCTAAGGGAGGCTGCATGATTCGTCCAATTCGAATTCTGAATGCAGACGGTGAGGCCGAGCTGGCCGCTGCGGTTTCGGCGGTAACAGCATACGGTGCACGCACAAAAGTTGCTGTGTTCAATGTGAAATCCCACGGGAAGCATTATCAGGTTGAGTGCCGTGGCAACAAACAGATCATCGTTGAGCTCATCAAAGGCGCACGTACTTTCAAACTTGTTGGTACACAACACGGGGAGGCGGCATGACAGAGTTTGTGGCAGCCAACCACAACGCAGACGACACCCTGAGAAGGGTGTCTGAAACAGTCTTCAGCATTGTTCAGTCTGGCGGTGAAGCAAAGGTAAGTATCACCCGGCGCAGTAATGGCACATTGCCGTTATTGCGTCACTGGTACGCACTCATGGGCGAAATTGCTGATATTTACCGTATGAACGGGGCTGAAATGAAGTTTGAAGCCGCAAACGGCAAAGTGTTTTCCCGTCCTTTCAACAAAGACGATGCACACGAGCTATTCACGTATTACCTGATGCCGATCGATCCGCAATCCGGTAAACGCAAATCGTGGAGCCGTGATGGCCGGGACGGCATGACACCGGCATCCACAGGGGAGCGATGTCAGGCCCTGGAAAAACTCTACGCTTATGCATTCGACCGGGGCTGGAAACTAAGCCGTTTTGCCGACTCCGAATACGAGCAGCTGCAGCAAAGGCAAGTGGCATGACAAAGGACGACAAAATGCACCTGAACAGCGTGCAGGCGCTGGGATGTATCGCTTGTCATTCTCTGGGGTACATCGATACCCCAGCTGAAATACACCACGTAAGAACCGGGCAGGGTATGGCACAACGAGCATCACACAAAAAAGTTCTGCCACTCTGCCCGCACCATCATCGCACAGGTGGCTATGGCGAAGCATTCCATGCTGGCCAGGCGATCTGGGAGAAACGTTTTGGCACTGAGACCGAGCTACTTGCTCTGGTCGAAGAATGGTTACAGGAAGCCGCGTAGGGGGAAGTATGCGCATCGAAAAAATTCTGAATAAATTCACTATTAAAGGCATCGATTATTCCCCAAGAACAGGCGGAAAGGCGGCGATGACAATCGAAGAGCAGATCGGCGCTGTTGGCCTGTGCTGGAAAGTATCGCCCGCCGGTTGGCTGCTTCTGTTCGTTGAAGTGCTGAATGATGAAGTCGCAAAACGACAACTGATTCAAGTCATGCTGGGTGAAGCAAACCGTATGATGCAGAACTGGCGCGGCACCTATCCGGATAAGGCGCTGCTGGCATTGGCAAACACGGCAATTGCCGAATCTTCACAGCTATTTGGGGCCATCTGCCCAGAGTGCAACGGCAGCGGGAAAACGACCAACAAGCATCGGATGACGCGGAACTGCCCAGCTTGCAAAGATGGCCGCGTTGCCTGGACCAATGAAACCCGATTTGCACACTTCGCCCAGGTATTGCCGGTTCCGTACAGCCGATTTAACCGCTACAAGCCGATTCTCGAAGAGTTGGGGCAATGGTTGAGCGATGGGAGAACGGCGGCACTTTTGGCGATAGAGAGGCAAAGTTTTGCGGCTTAGGTTCCGATGGTTTCAGCAAGAAAAGCTCATAGAAGAAGAAAGTGAACTTGTTTGTTGTTTTGTAGTGTAGGTCAAAAAACATCCAGTTAATTGCGTGTACTGTGCTCTGTGGCATATCACCTTTTGATTGAGGGATACAGATGACTCTAGAAGCGATAAAACAAGCGATTCAACAGAAGCTTATTATTCAGTTCACTTATAGTGGACGTATAAGAATAGTCGAGCCTCATGTTTTGGGTATAACCAAAGGAAATACACAAATTCTTGGTTATCAGGTAGACGGTGAAAGTAGTTCTGGTGGCTTACCTGAGTGGCGACGATTTGACTTAGAAAAAATGAGTGACTTCTTTGTTACTAAAGAACTTTTTCCTGGCAGACGTCCATTCCCATCAGGTTTACATAGTTCATGGGATGTAGAATTGGAAATAGTTCCTGCCTAAGAATGTTAGTTGAAATTGAGCCACATATTTGTGGCTCAATCTTTATTGAGAAGCATGAAATTTAATTTGGATGGGAAATATGTGATTAATATAACATTATGGAGGTGAGTGTGAGGAATTGGATTAAAACTCTTTTGATTATATCTGCATTTTCACCAACATTGTTGGTTTTAGCGGTGGTGAGATATTATTCTATTGGTTTTGATGCTACATCTTTTTGGCTTGTGCTAGTTTCATTAGTAGGGGTGGTTATACCATTTATAATCCTGCATCATATCAAAAACAAATCTGAAACTTTAAGTTTTAAAGCGAAAAAGGTTGAGTCAGCCGATTATTTTCTGCTTATTTTTGTTTTCAGTTATCTTGCTCCGTGGATTATGAAAGGTGCAGAGATCAATTTTGGCGCTACTATGCTTATTTTGATTGCTTTGTTTGTTATTGCATGGGTTATTTCTTATATTCCCACTCATCCTATTTTGTATATTGCCAAGTTTAGGTTTTATAAAGTTGAGTCAGATAATGGAATGGTATACACGTTGATGACAAAAAGAATTATTAGGAGCCCACAAAGTATCAATAAGGTTAAACAGTTATCTCATAGTATGCTAATGGAGGATTAAATGAATTTAAGTTTATTTGCACTGACAAATGATCCATCAAAAAGAATAGTGAAATTTGAGCTTTCTAAAGATGTTCAAAATGATTTGTCAGGGTATATTAACTCTCAGGAAAAGGATTTTGATAGTGCAATCGATGAGGTTGAATTTGATGGGAAATACAAACCTGATGATGGAGAGGTTTTGTACATCTCAGATTTTGACGATATCGATGGGTTAACTTCCACAATTGAAAACCCTCTAGGTGTAGACGTTGTTGATCCAACGGAGGATTTTTTTATCGAGATTAAAGCATTATTTACGGGTTATACGACAGATAGTGGGAGCGTAAAGGTACTGCTTCAAAATTTTGATAGACGTAAAATAATATCTACAAATGGCTTATCTATTTTTCATTCTTCTAATGTATATAAAAAGATTGAAGGCATAGGTCTTACATTAGACCATAAGCTTACAGCAACATTGGAAGAGGGTAAGTTGAAGTTTTTCAGTTTTCATAATGCTCGACAAATGTTTGATTTAAGTCAGCATTATAAAGTTGCGACAGATGATGATGTGAAAGACTTTGCAGCGTTACCCATGGTGAAAACTGAAAGCACTAGTCACTTAATTGAAATGTCTGATTCATGGGTTAGAAGGAAAATATCTTTAATTCAACAAAGTGGTATTTTGCAAGTCGTTCCAATTAGTGAAATGAAAACGGTTGCGAATGAGTTTCACATTCCATTTTTTACCGAAATTGACGGTGGTGTTGAAGTGATTAAATTACCTGATAATAAGTCTGATTTAAAGAGGTTGTTGCGATTTCTTGATGAGGATTACTATAAATCTCCATTATCAAACACTGCTTTCGTCACTAACTCGAAAAGAGCTATGACTAATCCATAAAACTTAACGCTTTACCAAAACAGATGTGTTAGTTTGTATCTGTTTTGGTACTTGTTATTGCCTAGTGGTCATAATTATTTTGTAAACCTCCCCCTAGAATAGCGGCATATGCATTTAGCTCTCTCTGAGCTGGACAAAAGTGAAGCGATGAAGGTGGCTTACCTGCAGATGTGTAAGATCGAGTGTGAGCAATAACACCTTCCCCTTTCTGTTTGGCATTCGCATATCCATTGAAACTAACAGTAGTTTTCTCTGAATTTGATGTCGTTGGCTCACTGTATCGTTCAGCAAGCGTCATTTTCCGACCGATGACGCATCCGCCTCCCAGTCAGATGAAGAGCGTTTGAGTCGCTGTGTCCAGCCACGTTCAAAGTCGTCGAACTCTCGGCTGCTAGGATGGTATGGATTGTCATAGTGAGGGCCGAAATGGAAACCTCCTTCGTATGCTTCACGGTTGCTACTCATGCTAAAGCTCCTTGTATGCAATAGATTTGTTATAGAGTGGCGCTACGATTGGAATAACTTGTTTAAGCCGCACAAATAGACAAATGTTGGCCTGGCATCTGATAGTTGTCTGAATTGAACCATCCAGCAATGCCCCCTTGGTAAAGGGGTTCGTCGAATGTCGAATTAACTACGATATAAGGCATGATGACTAAAAATTCCGTCACACCGCAACCTAGCTTTCATGTTATCATCAATGGGAACTAACTGATAATAAAGGAAAGTTATGGCTAAGGGTGAATTCTGCGAAGTTAAAGATTTTAAACCTTCACCACGTACTCTTGAGTTGATTGATCAGATGAACCATATCCAAGATATGAGCTCTGTCCTTCAAAATATTCTCAGTGCAGCACCATCATTTCAGATCCTAATGGGTCGGAATACATATGCGTATGCTACTGCTGGAGGAATTGTTTATAATACTGCCACATATGATTGGAATCTTCTTGAAGAAGCGTTTAAAGGGATTGGCAAAATTAAACGTGATCGCCTCACAACAACAGCAGGTTTTGGAATGATTGATACCCACGGTGAAGAACGTAAGTTTTGGGAGTGTGTTTACAATGCGCTATAAGCTACTATTACTTGCCACAATTATGAGTGGGTCTGTTCACGCATCCGATTGGTTTGGCACTAAAGCTGAACTAGACGTGGCGTACCAGAAGCTAGATGATAAAGCAGGGATGTGCACCTCTGTTACATCACGTGATCTAGAGTTACCTGAGAATGACACATGGCTAAATAGCCTAAATAAAGAACAAAAAGTTTCTGTGTTGGCTGTTCTGGGGGAAATGGCTTATGAACGCTGTTGGAAGACAGAAGCAGAACATTATAGCCAGGTTCTTATTCGCTATACCGCAGAGACAGGTGATCGTTCTCACCTCGATGATTGGTTAAAAATTAATCAGAGCTCCGTTTCAAGGGATAGTAAATACGAGTTATCAGGAATTGACCGTCAACAGGTTGAACGTCTATCTCAAACAGAAGCGTTTTATTTTCCTTTCGATTTCATAAATGCCGCTCGGAAGTTAAAAATCATTCCGTAATATATGCGGCGCAAAAAGCGCCGCCCTTTCAAATACTTTTTGCAGCATCTAGCCGTCCTCTATTTCTAGAGAGTTCATATAATACTGACATTGGGTGAGAATCTCATTCGCTGCTGTAGTGAACGTCACTGATTGAGGCGTTTCTGCTTCAAACCAGATCCCGGCCATGTAGAGTGGTTGTCCTTCATGGTGACTAAATAGGTACTGCTGTTTTTTGGTACCACCTTCATCACGCCATTCGTACCAGCCGGAGCAGGGCGCAATACAGCGATGTGTCTGCATAGCATTGCGCCAAGTAATTTGCAAACAGCAAGAAGACTTGTTTGATGTTTCACCAAGCAAATGGCAAACGTTGCATATGGTATTTTTGCTACTAAAGGCGTGGGGCACGTCGGGCTAGTACTTGGTGGAGCGAGTGGTGCTAAAAACATATACGATGCCTGCTCTGTTAATGGGAAGGGAGAGTGCGGTAAACTACAACTAGAGAAATAACTGGATTCTTGGGTGGTATGTATGGAGGGGCCATTGGTGGAAAACTGGCTGTTGCTGGCACTGTTCTTGTACTAGGTGTTGTTGGTGTAACTTCAGCTCCAGTTATTGCTATTGCTTCATTAGCTGCATTTGTTGTTGGAGGTGCTGTGGGAGGGATCGCAGGGGCTGCTGGAGGGAAATCATTTGGTGACTTTATTTATGAAACAACTATTGATTTTACGGAGTCAGTTGAGGAAGTTATGAAGGTTGTTTTTTAGTGGATATTCTTGAAGTTATTCGTATATTGTTCAAGGGGCTCTGGGCTATTTATTCAATGATATGGGCCATTCCAGGTGCGATCTCTGGAGCGGTTTTAGGCTTAGGAGATTCTAAGCGAATTATTTTTATTGACAATCAATTAGCAAAAGATTCCAATAAACTACATTCAAACGCTTACAGTATGATGCCGTATGAAATCATCTATCGTTTCATGGTCTACTGTATTTCTTTTCCATTCATCAAGCATCGAATGTCGACGAAATCCTTAAAATTTAATTTGTTTATGTGGTTAAATTGTATTGGTTTTTGGTGTTGGATTATCGGTTTCTTTGCAATGATTATTTCTATGTAGTGGCTAAAGGAATATATGCGAATTATTTTCAATTTTTTGTATTGAAATTATGAGTTGAGCTAATCTTGGCGAGACAGAACCATAATGAAAGTGCTATGTGTGCTTTACTGTGAGGCAATGAACTATTTATAAACCTAGATGAGGTTGTATAGCTAGCTCTGCAAATGATTGGGGGTCACTTTGCTTCAATAGAAACAGGAGTTGAATGAGCACTTTGAGCCCCCAAATCGATCCATTCTCGATAACTTGAAAGTTTATACAATACCGGCATTCTATGGTGGTATAGCTTGAAAATCTCATTTGCTGCTATTGGCGATAGATTAATCCGATCATGATAAACCAATCACCTAATTGAGGCTCTCCAACGGCCATCTTTAAAGGCTTTTAGTAACTTTTTGGCTCGACCCTCATCTAAATCCGTGTAACATGCGCCACCAACAAAAAAATCATTTAGGCCATC
The DNA here is from genome assembly GCF_030547945.1 of Photobacterium sp. 1_MG-2023. NCBI lineage: Bacteria > Pseudomonadati > Pseudomonadota > Gammaproteobacteria > Vibrionales > Vibrionaceae > Photobacterium > Photobacterium sp. 1_MG-2023. The sequence continues at coordinate 126,866 of NZ_JAUORR010000010.1, forward strand.
TATATTTTTCAACTCTTTTCTTGATATTCCAGCGTAACCCATTGTCCATTCGGCGAATTCTCTAGACTCTATCGGCTCCTGTATGATTTTTCTCATTCTATGGTGCCTTTTGTCATTGCTTATTTTCTTGTATAGACTATCCACTATACTAATCTCACCTTCTAAGACCTGAAAGAAAGAGCCGGAATCATATAGCAACACTCCAGTCACACCCAAATTTAAATTAACTTTTCTTGCTGATTCAAGAAGCGAAAAAATATCGTAACTTGAAAATGGAATTGTTTCTTCGCTTGAATAAATACAGTGAATTAATTGGTTTTCCTTAATTTCTTGACTCATGCGTCCTCGCTTTTTAAAGATTAAATTATTCTCATCACTAAAGGCAGGGTAATTAAATCTGTTGCATCAAAAGCAGTAATTGATACACCTAGTCATATTTTTACCTTTGGTGTATGTCATTGTTTTTAACTATTAGGTTTGTGAATATCAGTTGTAAAATATTTTAATTATCGGTTATGCTTAGTTAAGAGATATAAATTCCCTTCTAAATTATGAACAAACTATAGTCAAGTTTAATAAGGTATTTAAAAACATTCGTGTAAATCTGTGATTTACGTCAATAATCATTAAGCTGTTCTAATGTGTATAACCGATATTGATGCTTCACCCTACGTTCGGAAAACTCGCACTTATCGCTGCGGTATGGGTTTTTGTTGATACCTTAAAGCCGCCGCTGCTCAGCGGTCAGCACTCGATAGGCCCGATGTGCGGTATTACAAAATCGGGGTAGGCTTCATCGACTTGACCGGCGGCAAGCACAAGCAAGCAGGCCTGTTTGATGAATCACCAAGCAATCCAGCCCTGATGAAGGCATTCGACGGCTTGAATCAGAGGTACGGCAGCGGAGCGGTTTTTCTTGCCGCTCAGGGAATCGATCCCCGTTGGGCAATGAGGCGAGAATTTCTCTCGCCTCAGTACACCACAAAGTGGCGGGACTTGCCGAGAGTGAGGTGTTAAGCATGTGCGATTTGGCAAATATTTAAGGCGGGGTTATGTTTAGGGTGTGATTAAAAACAACATCTGGTGATTACTAATGGATAAAAATGATGAGTTGAGACTAAGAGCTTCAGTTAAAGAATTGGAGCTATCATATCAAGTTACTAGTATGGCAATTAAAATTGGCTGGTTGCCTTTTGTTGCCATGGCTTGGATTGTCAATAAGTTTGCTGAGACCATGTTAGTATTCGCATTTGATTTGAACCCTACATACTTAGTGATAGTTTGTTTCGTTGTGTTAATTTTTAGTCTGATTGTATTTTATGCGTTTGTATTTAAAAGGTCTCTCAAGCTAGGAGCAGAGCTTAGTTTGAAAAGGGCTCAATTAGAAATGGAATCAAAATATAATGAATAGATCTAGTTATAAGGCGAGATGTCATCTCGCCTCAAAACTCACAGTAAAGATGAGTGTTTTATACTTAAATAAATTAATGGCTGGATTCGAATTTATGTAACACTTCAGGGGTAAAGCAAAGTTCTGAACGACTTTCTGGTGTGGTCAGTTTTTTGGTCCAGCCAGAAACATCTTCTCTATCAATATCTTCGAGAATATCCGCATAACGATGTATTTTAGCTGTTAAAACTTCATATGTTCTTACGGTTACTTCAAAGCTTTGCTCTGTAACTTCGCTCTTTCCTTTTTCATATTTCATGTGAAGAGTTGTGTTCGAAATAAGTAGCTGTGAGTTATCCTTGGATTGATCTGTTATTTGGTTAACTTGGTCAAATAAGTCTTTGGTTGCTTCCGCGCTGCTTTGACTGAAAATGGATTTACCCATTTCTGCAATTTTATTGACCATTTCATTTTCTGCAGCTGGTGACATGGGAGGGTAACAGCTAATAACTGCATCGATTAAATCATTGTAATTTTTTGATTCGTATGTTCTTCTATCTGAAGATAGTGATACTAGATGAATAAATGGACATTCATCGATTTGTCTTAAGTACTCATCAAAATTCTCGGGTGTTTCATCAGTGAAATCAGTCGATGGGTGAAAATTTGCTAACTTCTGACAGCGTTCCAAAATACTTGATACAGCAGTAGGCAGGTATTTAGGGTCTCTGAAAATATCATATTTGTTAGTATCACTTGTAGAGTTATCATCTACCCCCCAGAAATTTCCTTGTGAGACAACATTAGTAGGGGTGTCGTCATCGATTATCGATTGTTTTCTTACTTTATGGGAGGCGTTAGGAGTTTTTTTGATCCATGATAGAATGCTTTCTCTTTCCAATGTTTTAATGTCAAACATGTTATTTACCCTTTAATGTCAAATTGTTAACTTAAATTAATTTCTTGTTGCGTATGAAATATAGTTTGTTGTTTTTGGTTTTGAAAAAATATTTTCTATTAATTAATTTTTAAAGTTGACTTAACCGTTTGTTTGATGCACTATCCCCACAGTGCAAAACCTCGCCCATTCGGCGGGGTTTTTTTATGCCTGAAATTCACGGAGAAGTGATGCAAGAAAAAGACCCGAACCTTTGGGCGGCATTGCTGACGTGGCTCGCTCATCATTCACCAACAATCTATGGCGCTGTATTAGCCGTGTCTGTGGCTATTGTTCGGGTGATATATGGTCGCGGTTCACGGCGGCAGGTTGTCCTGGAAGGGCTGCTGTGTGGCTTATTGAGTCTCACGCTTACCAGCGGCTTGGATTTAATCGGACTGCCAATATCGGCTGCCAGTTTTGTTGGCGGCATGGTGGGTTTCATTGGTACAGAGAAAGTCAGAGAGTTTGCGCTTCGCTGGCTGGGTAAGAAAACAGAGCAGGTCTAATTCAAATCTAATAGGGGGATTCATGTATTTCCTTGGCAAACGAAGCCTTGGCCGTCTCCACCGTTTACACCCTTCACTCGCTGCATGCGTCGCAATCGCCATTACCGAATCTGATGTTGATTTCACGGTTTCGGAAACTGTCCGGACCAAAGAACGACAGCATCAACTCTATTACGGCACACCCAAACGCACCTGGACAATGAACAGCAAGCATCTGGTTCAACAGGATGGTTTTAGCCATGCGGTTGATCTGGTTCCGCTGTTGGGTGGCCAGCCTGCTTGGGATAAATGTCCGATGGTGAAAGAAGCAATGTTCAAAGCAGCTGATCGGGTTGGTGTGAAGTTACGGTGGGGCGGAGACTGGAATCAAAACGGTGATAGCCGGGACGAACACCAGCGGGGCAGCTACGACGGGCCTCATTTTGAATTGATGAAGTAACCACAGAAAGTGAAACACACCGGGCGGCCATTGAGCCGCTTTTCTTTTATCTGGAGGAAAGTGGAATGAAGCATTTCAAGAAATCCATAGTAGTCATCCTTGCAATGACGGCTTCATTGCCTGTTTTGGCAAGTGAGCCTATTCCCGCGAACGATGCACCGGCATGGGTGATTGCGACGATTGGTTTTGTTGTTGGTCTCGCAGGTGTTGTGTCTCAGGCGGATGCGCAGATGAGTGAAGAGTTCAAACGGAAGTGGCCTTGGTGGTTAAAGCTCACCTGGAACTTACTGGCTGGTAACTATAAGCACTCTCGGAATGTGAACGACGTATGAACACAGCACTGACTGTATTGGCGTTGTTGGTTGAGCAGTTTATCCAAATGAAAAGGCGGGATGATTATGCGGACAAACAAAAGCGGCTTCGTATTGCCAAAAGTGATCCTGCTGATTACCTCCGTCAGTTTGGCCGGGTGCGGACTACTCAAAGCGCAATGCATAGCAATACAACCGGTACTGGTGAACACGACGTACAACGAGACGTATCGAGTATTCACAGTCCCTCAGAACGAGATGGCTGAGATAACGACATATATCGAGCAGTTACGGCAGTGTTCGGAGCCGTAACATTGAACAAACACCGCCAACGGCAACGCAGTGCTAGTGATTATGCGACATCGTCGAGTGTCGCCAGGCTTCGGCCATTAAACAGCAGTGCCTACGGTGGTGACCCTTTTTCCGAATGTATAACAAGGCATCTTCATGAGGGTGTCTGATTATGCAGAGAGGTGATCGTGATGGTTGGTAGAAAGACCAAATACAAAAAGGATTTCGACCAGCTGGCGTATAACTACTGCCTGCTTGGTGCAACTGATGCCAAACTGGCGGAATTCTTTGATGTGTCTGAACAGACAATCAATACCTGGAAGAAGTCTCATTCTTCATTTCTTGAGTCCATAAAAAAGGGCAAGGCACAGGCTGATGCACAAGTTGCTGCTTCACTGTTTGGCCGTGCCGTTGGTTATTCTCATCCTGAAGTAAAAGTTGCTACACATGAAGGGAAGATTACGGATGAGAAGGAGTACAACAAACACTATCCGCCTGACACAACAGCTGCCATCTTCTGGCTCAAGAACCGGCAGCCTGAAATGTGGCGGGATAAGCAAGAAGTGAAACATGAAGGTGAGATGGCACTGAAACCGGTTCTCAACATCACATTGCAGAAGAAATGAGTGACGTCGATTTAACTCTCCAGCCCCAGCAATCAATCGCATTCGAATCCTTAGCAACAGAAATTCTTTATGGTGGTGCAGCAGGCGGCGGTAAGTCACATCTGATGCGCGTTATAGCGGTTTACCTGTGTACTGAAGTACCTGGCATTCAGGTGTATCTCTTCCGGCGTTTGTCTGATGACCTTTACAAAAACCATATGGAAGGTGCTGGCGGTTTCCTTGCGATGTTAGGGCCTTGGTTTGACAGTGGCTTTGCGAAGTTTAACGAACAGAAGAACGTGCTCAAGTTCTGGAATGGTTCAAAGGTCTGGTTATCTCACTGCCAGTACGAGAAAGACCGTTTCAAGTATCAGGGGCCAGAGATTCATGTTTTGCTCGTTGATGAGCTGACTCACTTCACAGAGAAGATTTATCGCTTTCTTCGAAACCGTGTTCGTCTTGGTGGTCTGGCAATTCCTGAGCATCTGAAAGGCAAGCTGCCATTGATTATCTGTGGGACAAACCCCGGCGGTGTTGGTCATAACTGGGTTAAGCGAACATTCGTTGATTTTGCCGCACCACTTGAAGTGACGAAAACACCGAAGAAGGAAGGCGGCATGCTTCGACAGTTTATCCCCGCCAAGCTGAGTGACAATCAGATTCTTCTGGCAAACGACCCAGACTATGAAGATCGCCTTGAGGGCTTAGGTGATGCAGCCATGGTGAAAGCCATGCTGGATGGTGACTGGAATATTGTCGCCGGTGGCGCGCTGGATGATGTATGGAATCAGAGTCGTCAGGTATTGCCGCGGTTCAAAGTGCCGAGTTCCTGGCGTGTGGATCGTTCATTTGACTGGGGTTCGTCTCATCCATTCTCAGTTGGATGGTGGGCAGAGGCTGACGGCACTGAAGCAACAATGGCTGATGGTTCTATTTTCTGTCCGCCGAAAGGCTCAATCATCCGGATTCATGAATGGTATGGCACCCGGGAGGCTGGCACCAATGAAGGTCTGAAACTCTCAGCGAAAGAAATCGCTCGCGGCATTAAGGAACGAGAAGCCGAATTGATGGCTGCAGGTTGGATCTCTCGCAAGCCTGCTGCGGGTCCGGCGGATAACCAGATTTCTGCAGTTGTTCGCTCAGACATCGACACCATTGAGCAGGAAATGAAGAAAGAGGGGGTTAGCTGGCTGAAATCAGATAAGTCGCCCGGTTCGCGGATAAACGGTCTCCAGTTGGTACGAGACCGACTGAAAGAAGCAATGAAAGAACGCCCCGAAGATCCGGGGCTTTTCTTTATGGAGCATTGCCGTGCAGCCATCTCAACTTTGCCGATTCTTCCTCGTGATGAGAAGAAACCTGATGACGTCAACACAGAGTCAGAAGATCACGTTTATGACGAAGTGCGCTATCGCGTTCTGGCCAGTAAGCGTATGGCGATGAGTATTAACATGGGAGCCGCATTCTGATGGCAGAACACAATGTCAGTTACCAGCGTCCTGACTATAAAAACGCGATGAAGAAATGGGCTTTCATGGATGACATCTGTGCAGGCTCTGATGCGATCAAGGCAAAGAAAGAAACCTATCTGCCAAAACCAAATCCCAATGATACCAGCCCGGAAAACACCCAGCGTTATGAGCAATATGTGATTCGGGCTGTGTTTTATGGTGCGACGGGTAATACGCTGCGTGGCCTGATTGGTGCTGTCTTCCGTAAGTGGCCGGTGCCAAACCTGCCAGCCACGTTGAAATATGTTGAGAGAGATGTTGATGGTTGCGGCGTCAGTGTATTTCAGCAGTCTCAAAAGGTGTTGTCTGAAGTACTGAAGAAAGCGCGATGTGCTTTGTATGTCGATTATCCAAAGACAGAAGGACAGACGAGTAAGAAAGTACTGTCTGAAGGCATGGTCAGAGCAACAATCTCAGCCATTGATGCAAATTCAGTGATCAATTGGAGAACTGAACAAGTCGGCGCGGTTCATAAACTGGCCTTGGTCGTGATGAGCGAAAAAGTGAACCGGGTAACGTCTGACGGGTTTGGCACTGAAACGGTAGAGCAGCTGCGGGAACTCAGGCTTGAAGAGGGGCGTTATAAAGTTCGGGTTTGGCAGAATCAAAGTAACAACTGGGTCGTCACGGATGAGTTTACACCGACGGATGGAACCGGAAGGCCATGGAGTGAGATTCCGTTTACGTTCGTAGGTGCCAGCAATAATGATCCGGATATTGATGATATCCCATTAGAAGATTTGGCCCACATCAACATCGCACATTACCGCAACAGTGCTGACTATGAAGATTCACTATTCTTCTGCGGTCAGGTGCAACCATGGATTAGCGGGCTGGATGAAGGCTGGCGTGACTGGTTGCAAAGTCAGGGCATTTACTGCGGCTCTCGCGCGCCTATGCTGCTGCCTGAGAATGGTGCCTTTGGGTTCGCTCAGGCACAGCCTAACACCATGGTGAAAGAAGCCATGGATGCCAAGGAATCTCAGATGATTGCGCTCGGTGCGCGTTTGGTTGAGAGAGGCGGCGCTGTGAAGACTGCCACTGAAGCTCAGCATGAAAATGAATCTCAGCATTCAGTGCTCTCGTTGGCTGCCAGTAACGTCAGTGAGGCTTACACCGAAGCATTAGGCTGGGTGGCTAAGTTCATGAATACCAGCGAAACAGTTGAGTACGCACTGAATCAGGACTTTGTCGAGCATCGTCTTGATGCGCAAATGCTGACAGCACTAATTGCTGCTTGGCAGTCCGGGAAGTATCCGGAATCAGATTTGTGGACTCAACTGCGTAAGCATGGCGTGATTGATCCGGATAAGACCGATGAGGCCATTAAGGCCGAGTTAGAGTCCAGTGATGCGGGATTAGGAATCGAGTGATGACCCTGTTCGACACTGTTACCCGGCATCAGGTACATCTGGAGCAGTTCAAATCTGGCGAGATTAACCAAATCACCGCTTTTCTTCAGCAAGTAGCCGACAAGCTTCGAAAGGAGTTGGCAGGAGCTGATTTAACTGAGTACAGCCGGGCAAAAAGAGAAAAGTTGCTGAAGCATATTCAGGAACAGCTGGCTGAGATTTTCGACGAATATTACGACTATCTCGCAGGCCATTTGCTCGAGTTTGCTGAAATTGAGGCAGCCCATGAAGTTGGTTCTCTGAACGCTGTGTTGAAGCCTGCTGGTATCGAAGTCGTTTTACCAGCAGTTGAACAGGTAAAAGCAGCCATTTTTCAGGATCCGCTCGCTGTGAAAGGGATTGATGGCGGTAAGCTTCTCGAACCGTTTATTCGAGACTGGCAAAAGAAAGATATCGATATGTTTGTCGGAGCCATCAGGCAAGGCGCATTCGAGGGCCTGACAAATCAGGAAATCATTCGCCGGTTGATTGGAACGAAGCGGAATCGATACACCGACGGCTTGTTAGATGTCAGCCGACGACATGCGGATGCCATTGTTCGGACATCAATACAGTTCGTCTCTGGCTCTGCCCGGATGAGTACCTGGCAAGCGAACAGCGATATTGTGTCGGGTTATCGGATCATCGCCACGTTAGACAGCAAGACAACGCCACTTTGCAGGACGCTTGATCAGCAGGTGTACGAAATCGGCAAAGGTCCATTGCCTCCGTTTCATGTTAGATGCCGTACAACCACAATTGCTGAATTGGCTGATGAGTTCTCCTGGCTCAGCGCAGGCCGGACCCGTTCAAGTATGGATGGATACACTTCAGGCAGCGCCACCTATTACGAGTGGCTCAAGACGCAAGATAAAGCGTTCATTGATGGAGTTTTGGGCCCTGTTCGTGGGCGCTTGTTCAGAGATGGCGGCATGTCTGCCACTCATTTTGCGAAGTTGAATCTGGATAAGAGCTTTCGTCAAATCACATTGGACGAATTTAAACGGAAAGTACCTTCCGCCTGGCATCAGGCATTTCATTAACAACATAGACCCGCTTCGGCGGGTTTTTTCATACCTAATGATCAGTGATCAATAAGGAGCAGTGCTCATGTTCAAATTTATTCTCGATTCCCTCGACGGCCTGGAAGAGGCGCACAAGGCCTTTTATGAGAAAAAAGATGACGGCAAATATCATCTTAAAGTTGAAGGGATTGAAGATACCGGTGCTTTGAAACGTGCAAAAGATCATGAAAAGGAAAAGCGCAAAGCCGCCGAAGACAAGAACAAAGAACTGGAAACGCGCTTGGCCGAGCTTGAAACCAAAGAGCAAGAGCGAGAGCAGGAACACCAGCGAAAATCTGGTGATGTGGATGCCTTGGAAAAGTCTTGGCAGGAAAAACTTACGAAACGAGAAACTGAGTTAAACCAGCAGATTGAGTCACTGAATGGCAACCTTCGTACCATGCTGGTCGATAACGAAGCAACCAAGCTGGCAGCGGAATTAGCTGGCGATAGTGCTTCAGTCCTTTTACCTCACATTAAGTCTCGTTTGGGTGTTGCAGAGAAGGAAGGAAAGCAGGTGACAGCAGTGCTTGATACCGCTGGCCAGCCTTCTGCATTTACCCTGGATGAGCTGAAAAAAGAATTTTCGGATAACCCGGCATTTGCACCTGTGATTGTCGGTTCAAAAGCCTCTGGCGGCGGTGCTGGCGGGGGGAGTCAGGGTGGTCAGCCTCCGGCGTCCGGTGGTCAAACATCCCAGGTCACACAAAACTACCTTCATACAGTAACAGGAGCATAACTGCATGCCTCAAATGCAACTCGCTGATATTTTCACCAAACCAGAGTTTACTGTTGGCGTGAATGAAGCCCAAATTGAAAAAAATGCCTTCATCCAGTCTGGTGTTCAAATCCCGGATAAAGAGCTGATGACGTTCTCGCGTTCTACGTCTGATGCAGGTGAAGCCACAAGCATTGTGCCGCTGAGCTATGTTGAGCCGACGTATGGCTCAGATGATCCAGACGATAAGCTGATCCCGCAAAAGATGGGAACGGTACAACATGGTTTCCGTAAAGCTGTGCGTACTCAGGGCTGGTCTGCAATGAACCTTGCTCAGGCTCTGGCTCATGTCGATCCATATGCAGGCGTAAAGCAAACCGTCGGTAATTACTGGGCTCTGGATAATCAGCGCCGTCTGATTCAGACATTCATTGGACTGTATGCGCTCAACAAAGCCGGTGAAGGGGACATGATCAAAGATGTCGCTACCGATACCACGGGAGCAATTACAGACGCGGAACGTGCATCTGCTCGCAACTTCCTGGATGCACTGGCGTTGAAAGGCGATATGGATAATGTGCTGGCTGTCGGTATGCACTCTACCGTGTATTACGGCCTGCGTAAGATGCGCCACATCACGGATCGAACAGACCCGGTTACTAACTCTAAGTTCGCAGAGTTTGAAGGGAAACGTGTCATTGTGGATGACGCCATCCCGGCAGTTGCTGGTACGAATCGAATCAAGTTCACCAGTATTCTGTTTGGCGCCGGTGCGGTGCGTGCCGGTGAAGGGAATAACAGCAAAATCAAAGATGTTGAAACGGTTCGTGATGCGCTTGCAGGTGGTGGTACAGGGCAAGACACTTACATTACACGCCGGACTGACATTCTGGTGCCTGCTGGCTTTAGCTACAAAGGCAAGAAAGGTTCAGGTCAAACTGGTCTATTCCCTAAATTGGCTGAACTGGCTGATCCGGCGAACTGGGAACAGATTTGGGATAGCAAGAACATTCCGGTGTCATTCCTGGTTACAAACGGCTAATTCACTGATTTTTTTGGGGTGAGTTCACCCCATTTAAGGAAAAGATATGACGACTAAAACAAAAAACGATCAACCTGAGACAGAAGAATCAGTGAGCCCTGATGAATTGCGTGCCCGGGCTTATCAAATGGTGGTAGAAGCTGAAGAACAACTGAATAAAGCGCGTGAACACTATCATCAGGTACTTCTCGAAACTCGTGAATCTACATCGCACGCAAGCCTGCAAGAAATCCGAAAGACGATGGAGAATCGTGGGATTAAATCAGAAGCAGAAGATGCGGCTGCGAAGGTAACGAAGCAATAACGGGCCTCGCTTAACTTACATCGTTGCAGATAATTAGCCCAATCAAGAAGAGGATGATTCATGGCCCTGATCGTAGAGGATGGCTCGAATGTGCCAGATGCAAATAGCTATACAGATGTTTACACGCTCAGACTGTATTGCAAAGAACGTGGTAACGATTTGCCTGAATCGGATGAGGTGTGTGAAACCTTGTTGATCCGGGCTATGGATTATCTCCAGTCACTTGAACCCAAATTCAAAGGCCGACGGGTATCCATGGAGCAGCGTTTGAGCTGGCCGCGTGATGATGTGCGCGGCCATCCTTGGCCTGATGTGATTCAAAACAACTATATGCCGTATGAGTTAATCACAGCGCAATGTGCACTGGCTGTTGAAGCTTTGGAACACGATTTAATGCCAACGCGTTTAGCGGGACCGCAACAAGGCCCGATCGTGAAAGAGAAGGTCGAAGGAGCTGTTGAGACTGTTTATGCCAATCCCGGCAAAGAGAAAATGGTTGATGCATTTTCGAAGGCAGATGCACAGCTGCAAGGATTACTGAAACGTGGTGGGCTGTTCATGGTGAGGGCATGAGTGTTTATCTGCGTGCTCAAGACACGGCCTTGCGAATGCTGAAACAGTTCGGTACTGAGGTGAAAATCATACGGGCAATTGAAGGCGATTATGACCCGGTGACTGGAGATAGTATGCCGGGTGGTACTCAGGAATTTGAAACGGTAGGTATTTTGGCAGATTACAGCTTGAAGGAATCTGGCCTGATTAATCTTTCTGGTGCTGTTATTCAGCAACAGGATAAGAAGATTACCATCGCCGCAAAGCCGCTTGAGACGAGCCCTATGTTGACAGATCAGCTTCAAATATTGGGGACAAGGTACACAATTGCCAATATCAAAGCCGTGAGCCCGGCCGGTGAAACAATCATCTATGAGATACAAGGAAAGAGTTAAAGGGTGATCAATGTCATACTCGCGGTCGGCATATGTTGATAGATGCGTACTTTCTGCTACTTTGCGCTCGATTTTACATGGAGGATAGAATGAAAAAAGCATTGATTGTGGCAGGGTTATTAAGTATTAGCTCTTCAGCGTTTGCAAGTAGTGATTTATCAAAATTCTACATTTTAGGCGGTGTCAGTGATATCGAAGAGTCTGATTCAGATGAATCTCGTACTGGCTTCAACATCATTCTCGGCGGTGAGGTGACTGATAACGTGGCATTGGAAACGGCATTTTACCGCGCAGATATTGATGAGAAAGTATACGGTGTGAATGTTGATGCTTCTGTAAGTGCTATTACTGTCGCTCCGGTTATTTATTTTGACTTGAATGAAAACTTTACTCTGTTGGGCAAAGCTGGTGTAGCGTACGGCTTCAGTGAAGCGAAAGGGTGCTCTATGGGCTATTGTGCTTCAGAATCTGATAATGAAACAGCATTTACTTACGGTGCAGGGTTGCAACTGAATTATGAGAAATTCGCACTGCGGTTCTCTTACGATAAGTATTCAGGTGATTATTACGATTTTAATGTGATGAGTGCTAGCGTAGGCGCTAGATTCTAATCAGATTTTCACATTAGTAGCCCGGCCATTGTGCCGGGCTTTCTTTTATGGAAAGCGAAAATGTCATTTAGGAAAGATCTTCAAATTTTCTGCCATGGTTCTACGGAAGCCGCGGAAAGGACAGCAAGAGCTATCAAAATTGAATTGTTTTCTTCGACGATCGCAGATACTCCCGTCCTTTCTGGTAGAGCACGCGGTAACTGGCAAACGACTGAAGGCCAGCCTGCTATCGGTACAGTCGAGCGGCTTGATAAGTCGGGTGCAAGGGCAAGAAAAGAAGTCATGGAAAAAGTGACACCTGGTGATGGCACCTCGATTTTGACGAATAACCTCCCATACATAGCTCAATTGGAGTACGGTTCCAGCCAGAAAGCTCCAGAAGGCATGATGCGCAAGAACGTGGCGAGAATAGAGCGAATCGTTCAGCAAGCAGCGAGGAAGCACCGAAGAAAATGAGCTTTGCCAATATCAAATCAGCCCTTGTTAGCGCTTATGTTAACAGGGGCTTTTCTTTACCTACTGCCTATGAAAACAAGCAGTTTGATCCAAAGCCGGGCAAGCCATGGGCTTCTTTGGTCATCGTTCCGAATCAGCCTTCAGCAAGCTCAGTTGGTGAATACGGAGAAGACCAACACGATGGCTTCTTTCAAATTGACTTGAATTACCCACTCAATATCGGGGATGGCGCCATTCTGGCTAAGGCTGATGAGATCTGCTGGCATTTCCGCGCCGGTAGAGCCTTTGTCTATGCCGATCAAACCGTTCGTATCCGAACTACTGGGCGCTCTCCCGGGCGTGTCGTCGATGGCTTCTATCGCATTTCTCTCACGATTAACTGGACCGCGCGCGTTGCGCGCTCCTGACAGGAGTAAACATGAGTTCTTCATCTCAGCATGCGCTGTTCTATGCGCCTGAAACAACTTACAAACAGTTGCCAGCAACACCGGCATTTAAACCGTTGAGTCATACGGCCTGTACGCTGGCACTGACGAAAGCAGTGATGGAAAGTAAGGAAATCAATGGCACGCGACAAATGACCAGTGTTCGTTCTGGTGTTCGAAATGCAGCGGGTGATATCAGCTCAGAACTTAGCTTTGGTTCATTTGATGATCTGCTGGAAGCTGTGATGTGTGGTACGTGGGAAGGAGATGAGCTCAGAGTCGGTAATATTCGCCGTTCTTTCACAATGTTGCGTAAGTTTGGTGATGTGGCGGATAAGCCTTATCAGCAGTATCCGGGCGCTGAAATCAACAGTCTCAGTATTGACGTGAAGCCAGATGCGGTTGTCGGGCTTTCATTCAATGTGTTTGCCGCTGATATGACTCTATTAGCGGGGGCTCCGTCTGGGGCAAGTTTTGGCAGTAAATCCAGCAGTGAAGTCATGGATGCATTCTCCGGGGTGATCAGCGTGAATGGTGTTGGAGAATCCGTGGTCACAGAGTTGAAGCTGGAAATCAGCAATGGTTTGGCTGCTCGTTATGTTGTGGGTTCCAGTACCTCGATGCGGCCATCTTTGAAAAAGGCCAGCTTGAGCGCGAATGCGACACTGCACTTTGAAACGGCCCGTCATTTAGAAATGTTCCTGAATGATGAATATTTGTCTTTGAGTCTGACTTTGAAGGATCCTGCTGGGAATGCATATATCATCGATTTACCTCGAGCAAAGTATACCGCTGCGCAGACAGATACCAGCGAAGAAGAAGATATTTTCATTCCGGTCACGCTTGCAATGACCTATGACCCAGCAGAGCAAACAGCGATCAAAATTACCCGTAATGCAGCAGCTTAAGGAATGAAACATGGAACAGTTCTTTACACGCGAGAAGGCGAATGAAGGCATCCAGGTGCCTTTATACCTCCCGGACGGCACAGAGTCAGAACATTGGCTGAAAATCCGTGGAGTGGACTCTGATGCTTTTCGGGAAGCTGAGTCTGAATCACGTCGGTTGACCTTAGAAATCGCTTCACTTGAGGATGAAGGCGCAAGAAAGGATGCATTGAAAGGACAAAAAGTTACCTTGTTGTCTTCATTGATTCTGAGCTGGTCTTTTGAAGAAGCATGTACCGCTGAAAATGTTCAAAAACTTCTCACCGAAGCCCCGCAAATTGCAGATCAGATTGATCGGCTTGCAGCCAAACGTTCGCTTTTTTTCGGGAAAAGGTTGAGCAGTTAATTCGGTTTGCAAGATCTGAGTTTGAACTCAGCACACCGGTTAAAGGTTCAACCACATCGAAACGACAGCAATTGCTCCAGTTGGCCAAAGTAACCGGTAAAACACCAAAGGCTTTAGCTAATCGAACTGAAATCCCTCAGGAACTGGGCTATCTCTGGCAATGGTTCTTGCAGTTACGCGGCAAAGAGTCGCTCTCATACACCGAAATTTCTCACTGGTCTCTATTAACCGGCAACAAATTGCGGCCATGGGAGGTTCAGACGTTGAAATCTATCGATCACATATATTGGCAGGTGATGAATGACCGATATCGCGAGCCTACAAATTCGAGTAACAAGTACCGGGATCGCCGTAGCCGGTCGTGACCTGGATAAATTGGCAGGGGCTGGTGACAGAGCCGAACGTGCAACAGATGGTTTCAGCAAGTCTGTTGCTGCAGCGACAGTTGCAGTTGGTGCCCTGACGACTGGTCTTGGTGTGCGAGAGCTGGCCCGTTATTCGGATGCATGGAAAGACGTAACCAACAGGCTGACTCTGGCGACTAATACGACTCAGGAGCTGGAGCAGGCACAGCAGGCTGTGTTTAGCATTGCTCAGGATACGAGAAGCGAACTCGGTGCCACGGCCATTCTTTATCAAAAACTTTCCATGGCCGGTCAGGAGCATATCCAGGGGCAGCAGGACTTGGCTGCAATTACTCAGACGGTGAACAAAGCTGTTGCGCTTTCGGGTTCCACCGCTGCAGGTGCTGAAGCCGCGATTATTCAGCTTTCACAAGGTTTGGGTGCCGGTGCGCTTCGAGGAGAAGAATTCAACTCGGTGCTGGAAAACGCACCTCGTCTGATCCAGTTGTTAGCCGATAGTCTGGGTGTGCCCATTGGCAAAATGAAGGAGCTCGCTTCGAATGGCCAATTGACCTCAGAGCGAGTGATCAAAGCAATTCGAGATCAATCGAGTGTGATTGACTCGGAGTATTCCAGAACTTTGCCAAAAATATCTGAGGGGTGGACTCAGGTTGAAAACTCCGTGACGCGTGCAGTTGGTGCTTTGGATGAAGCAACAGGTGCCAGTCAGTCTGTCTATAGCATTTTGGATCAAGTTTCATCGGCACTTGATAGTGTTGCGACCGACACAGAGACATTGAACGAGGTGATGGAAACAGCTTCAGATATTGCCATCGTTTTGACTGCTGTCGTTGGGGGGAAGCTGACCGGTGCTATGATCAGCGCAATTGCTCAAAGCAAGGCGATGTCTCTGGCTGTTGATATGGTCACGCAATCGACAACCCGATCATCTCAAGCTGTGATTGTGAAGGCTCAAGCGGATAAAGCGGCACTTCAGCAACAGCAACTCGTACTGGCATCAATGCTTAAAAGTGCTCAATCGGAAAAGACAGCAACTGCAATCAGGGAACAGCTGAAACAGAATACAACACAGCTGACTGCAGCAAATCAAAGGCTGGATGTGGCTTTGAAGGCAACGACTACATCCGGACGGCTCGCGACAACGGCAATGACTGGGCTGCGCGGTGCAATGGCTTTCCTTGGCGGCCCGGTTGGTGTGGCAATTACAGCGGCGACGGCCATTGCATTATTTGCATCAGAAGCCAACGAAGCCAAGAAAGATACGGGTCAGCTAACAACCAAAGTCGATGAACTTTCTGCCTCTTTTCGAAGCCTGAATGCAGCTCAGCGACAAGTGCTGGTTTCTCAGCTGAACACAGAGATGTCTTCAATTCGGCAGGCAATTGTTGATACACAAAAGCGAGTCGATGGCTTAAAAGGCACACTGAATACATTAGATCCTGGAGGGCGTCAGCAGGTTACTTCTCGTATTCGTGAGTTGGAGAGCCAACTGAAAAACTATCAGGATCAGTTGGAAGAAACGAGTGTTAAGCAGCAAGCCGTGTTTCAGTCAGGGATGCCAGATGATTGGGAAGAGCTTCCGGAAAAGCCGAAGGGAAACAAACCCAAGAATGAGCTGACCTCAACAGATGGTTTTGAAAAGCTGAGAGCAGGCCTGGAAGAGGAAATTGCTCTGTATGGCGAAACTGGCAAGGCTGCCCAACTTCGCTATCGCGTTGAACAGGGGGAGTTAAAGTCCCTGAGTGAAGCACGAAAGCAATCGGTACTTGAGTACGCTGATGTGCTCGAAGTATTAGAAGAGCAGGAAGAAGAAGCTAAACAAAGAAAAGCTGCTTCGGATGAGTTTGAAGCGCTGAAACAGTCACTCATGACTGAAGAAGAGTTAATTCAACAAAGCTACCAACGACGCAAAGATACGATCCTCGCGTATACAGAAGCCACTGAAGCCCAAAAAACTGACTTATTGACCCGTTTGGAGCAAGAGCGTTCTGAGAAACTATCGGAACTTAATGCTGGATTTTGGGACCGTTATTTAACATCAGCAGAGGAAGCGCTGGGAAATTTTGATGAGTTGGCGACAAACACTATCGACAACTTAACGAGCGGGTTCGGGAATGCCTTTGAGAGCATGATATTTGATGCTCAAACCTTTGATGAGGCGATGTATAACCTGGCCGACGGTATGGCCCGTTCCATGGTGAATGCTCTTGGAAAGATGGCGACTGAGTGGCTTGCTTATCAAGCCGTGCAGATGCTCGTTGGTAAAACAACAGCTGCAAGTTCCGCGACTTCGATGGTTGTTCAAGCGCAGGCCGCATCTGTGATGGCTGGTTTGAATGCTTACTCTTCTACTGCAGCAATTCCGGTTACGGGTCCTGCGGCAGCTCCGGCCGCATCAGCAGCAGCGGTTGCGGCAACTGAACCCATGGCAGCAACGGTTGCATCGTTATCCGCTGGTTTTGCAGGCCTCTTTGACAATGGTGGTCATATTCCCGCAGGGAAATACGGCATCGTTGGTGAATTTGGTCCTGAAATTGTGAATGGACCGGCCAACGTGACAAGTCGTGAAGACACAATGCGGATGATTCGAAACGGTCAGGGGGGCGGTAACAGTGTTGTCGTGAAACAAACACTTCATTTTCATGTTCAGGATGCCAATGGGGATATTGATTATGAGCAGATCGCCAGACTTGTCAGGGGGGTGACGAAAGAAGAAATCGCCAATGAAATGCGACCGGGAGGGATGTTAAGTGCATGAATTTCATTGGATCCCAACTGAAAACGGATTTTCTCGTAAATCCAAACCCCGCATTCAAAAGGTTCATTTTGGTGACGGTTATGAGCAACGCTCTCCAGATGGATTAAATAATCACCTCAAAAATTACCCTGTCACTTTTGAGGGCGATTCAGACGATATCTATGAGATCGAACACTTCCTTGAAATGCATTTGGGCTATTTACCTTTCATCTTCACGCCAGTTGGGGAGTGGGTGCCAAGGACCGTTGTTTGTGAGGAATGGGATATCAAGGAAGGCAGTACTGAGAGCGTATTAACCACTTCATTCAGAGAAGTTATTGCATGAATTTACCCGCTGATATGCTGGCTGAGTCGATAAAACTCACTCAGCCGCCGTTGTTGGATTTATATGATATCGACCTCACGCCGTTCGGCGGTGACATGCTGCGGCTTCACAATGGCTTGAACGCCAAGCGTGAGCCGCTTGTATGGCGGGGACACATTTATCAGCCGTACCCAATCGAAGGATCAGGTTTTGAAATGTCGGGCCGTGGTCCGTCGAACCGGCCAAAACTGTCGGTAAGTAACCTGCTTGGTTTGGTGACGGGAATGGTGGCCGATTTCCAGGAATTGACCGGCGCTATTGTGACCCGGCGTCAGATGTACCTGAAGCACCTGGATGCGGTTAATTTCGAGGGCGGCAATCAGTTTGCTGATGAAACGCAGGAGCGCGTCAGTCGATATATGATTGAGCGCCTGACCAATCTGACGCACCTCACCGCCACGTTTGAACTGTCGTTACCCAGCGAAATGCAGGGGGCGATTATACCGGCGCGGATTATCACCACGGATGTTTGTCCCTGGCAGTACCGCAGTGCGGATTGTAGTTATGCGGGCGGGCCGGTTGCCAAGCACGATGACACGCCAACCAGTGATCCGACTCAGGATCAATGCGGTAAGCGTTTGGGCAGTTGCCGCCTTCGCTTCGGTCAGAATGGTGTCCTGCCGTTTGGCGGGTTCCCCACAGCAGTGAGAATCAAACGATGAACTATCAACAGGACATGATTGAACATGCGGCCGCCTGTTATCCGAACGAGAGCTGTGGCTTGCTGGTTCGTACTGCAGACGGTTTAGCCTATCTGCCCGCACAGAACCTGGCCCCGGAGCCAACTGAATCCGCCATTATTGATCCCGAATCCTGGATTGAGGCAGACCGTTTGGGTGAGGTGGTCGGAATCGTTCACAGCCACCCGGACGGGCCGTTTGTGCTCAGTGGCGCAGACCGGCTGGCACAACAGCAAACCGGGTTGCCCTGGTATCTGGTCGTCGGCGACCAGGTTCGGAAGTTCCCGCCGGTGCCGCCGTTACTGGGTCGCGAATTTCACCATGGCGTGACCGACTGTTACACCCTGTCGCGGGATGCCTACGCATTAGCTGGACATCATTTTCCAGACTGGGACAGAGAGGATGATTGGTGGGAGAAGGGTAAAAATTACTATCTGGATAATTTTGAATCCTTCGGGTTTGTCCGCGTCGATGACCCGCAGCCCGGCGATGTGTTTCTCATCCAGCTGGCCAGTGATACCCCCAACCATACCGCGATTTATCTCGGTGATGGCCAAATCCTGCACCATTGCCCAAACCGGCTCAGTGGCCGCCAGATTTACGGCGGTGCATGGCAGCGACATTTACACAGCATTTGGAGATACACCCAGTGGCAACCATCCGATTTTATGGGGATCTGCAACGATTTGGCCGCCGGTTCACCCTCGATGTAACCACGGCATCAGAGGCCATCCGCGCCCTGTGCATTCAAATCCCCGGCCTGCGTCAGCATCTTGAACATGGCCACTATCGACTCAGAATATCCCGGCAAGACATCAGCGAAACCAACCTCAACGACCAGCTTTCAAATCCAGTGAGCCATAACACCGCGATTCACCTGGTGCCGGTGATCGGTGCTGCGAAGTCGAGATACCTGTCAATTATTACCGGGGCTGTATTGGTTGCGGCGTCGTTTTTCGCGGGGCCAGCGGGTCCCGGGATGCTTGCTGCAGGTATTGGCATGATGGCCAGCGGTGTTGCCACCTTGCTCACACCGATCCCGCAAGTGGATACCGGGAAAGGGGCGAATAACGGCGCGGCGAATAAGTATTTTAACTCTCTGGGTAACAGCCTGGCGCAGGGCTCTTGTGTCCCGCTGATTTACGGCGAAGTCATGACCGGCAGTAAAGTGCTGTCGCAAGGATTGAGGACGGTATGAGTAAAGGTGAAGAAAGTCAGAAAACGCCCGAAGAACAGCCCGACAACCTCAAAAGTCGCCAACAGTTATCAATCATCGACTTGCTGGGTGAAGGGGAGATTGAAGGGCCTGTGGGCGGCCTGAAAGGTGTGTTTTTTAATGACACTCCGATCCAAAATGAGGACGGCAGTTACAACTTTTCAGGTGTGGACGCGACCTGGACGCGAGGCACACAAAGTCAGTCACCAATGAAAGGATTTCCTGCCCTGGAGAATGAACTGGCTGTCTCAACAGAGGTGAAAAAAAACACCCCGATTGTGCGAACGGTCAGCGATCCGAACGTTGATCGGGTGCGCGTTACGGTTGGTGTGTCGTCGTTGTTCCAGGTGCATAAAGATGGCGACATTACCGGGACGAGCGTTCGCCTGTTTATTGAAACCAGCACAGACGGCGTGTGGAGTCCGGATCAGATTGTCGATATCGACGGCAAAACCCGTTCAGAGTACCTGCGCAGCGTTGAGCTGAAATACCTGCCCGAAACCCCGTTTCAGCTGCGTGTGCGCCGGGAGACGGCCGATAGTGATACATCGCGGCTGAATAATGGGACGGTATGGTCCAGCTATACCGAGATCATCGACAGCAAGCTGAGTTATCCGAACACTGCTTTGGCCGGGCTGAAAATCTACGCCGATCAGTTCAGTGGGGTTCCATCCCGAAAATATCTGTTGCGTGGTCGCCGGGTCAAAGTGCCATCAAATTATGACCCGGCCAAGAGAACCTACAGCGGCCTCTGGAACGGGACGTTTAAAATTGCCTGGACGAATAATCCCGCATGGATTTTCTATGACCTGGCAACGTGCGAGCGGGCCGGGTTGGGTCGGCGACTGGGTGTGACTGGCGCGGACAAATGGGCGCTTTACCAGGTCGCGCAATATTGTGACCAGTTGGTGCCGGACGGCTATGGCGGCATGGAGCCGCGCTTTACCGTGAATGTCAGCATCGCAGACACGCAGCAGGCGTATGAGGTCATCAGCCAGCTGTCCAGCGTGTTTCGTGCGATGCCAATCTGGGACGGGCTACAGCTGTCAGTTTCTCCGGATATCCCCACGGATCCTGTGTACCGGTACACCCAGGCCAACGTCATTGACGGTGAATTTACCTATCAGGGGTCGCCGCATAAATCCCGGCATACGGTGGTTTACGTGCGCTGGCAGAATCCTGATAACGGGTGGGAGGAATCCACGGAATACGTCAGTGATGATGAAGCGTTCGAGCGTTACGGCCTGAACGCCATCACGATTGATGCCTGGGGCTGTACCTCAAAAGGTCAGGCGCGCCGGGCCGGACAATGGCTGCTGATCACCGAGAAATACGAACGCCAGACCATTTCATTCAAAACCGGTCGCGAAGGCCTGCGCCATCAGCCCGGAGACGTGATTGAAGTGGCCGATAATCAATTCGCCGGCGCGAACATCGGCGGCCGGATTTTAGGGGTTGAGGGCAAGCGGGTCACACTGGATCGCGCCATTGAAATTCAGGATGGCCAGCTGGCCTGGCTGGGTTACATCGATGCGGCCGGGCAGGAAAAAACGATCAGCGTTTTCTCTCATCCGGAGCCGCATATTGTGGTCTTGGATGATGAGCCGGTGGGGATTGACGCTTATAACGTCTGGACACTGGCAACCAGCGCCCTGAAACCGTCGGTGTGGCGTTGTGTCAGCATCAGTGAAGAGAAAGACGGCACGTTTTCCGTCACGGCCTTGCAGCATGTGGCGGAGAAACATCAGCTCATCGAGAACGGGATCAAATTCGACCCGCCGGACAACACCCTGTACAGCGGCGAAATTCCGCCCGTTGAGCGTCTTCAGGCTGAGGCAACACCGGATGATAGCCAGTTTCAGATCCGTCTCACCTGGGACACGCCCCGTACGATTGAAGGGCTGAAATTTCAGGTGAAATTGATGCGCAACGGCGCGATGCATAAACGGGAAACGGTGGATGATACCGAGTTTGTGGCCGGTTCACTGCCGATGGGGGATTACATTGCTCATGTGCGCGGTGTGAATGGTCAGCAGCAGCTGGGTCCGGAGACCACAACCAGCTTTACCATTGCGGCCCCTGCAGAGCCGGTTGATATTGAGTTTGAGTCGGACAACTTTGCCATTACCGCGCGGCCGGTCATTGATGGCCCCACGTCGCTGGGCACGCAATATGAATGGTATTTCGGGCTGACCCATGAGGCGGTCGCCAATCGGCTCAGCCCGCTGGGTCGGGCGTACATCCTCAACAAACAGGCGCTGAAACCCGATACGCAATACTGGGTCGGTGTGGAAGCGGTGAACGCCGTGGGCCGTTCTGGCTTGTTGTCCAAGCCCGTGAAAACCTTGCTGAAACCGGAAGATATTCTGCAGATCATCGGCCCTGAAATCCCGAATCTGGACTGGGCCAAGGAATTGAATCAGCTGGTTGAGGATAACAGCGCTGCAGTGGTGCTGCTGGGTAATCGTGCGGCCCTGGTGGTGAACCAGGACGGGCGTGTATCCGGTATGACCGTCACGGCCAGCTCGCAGGCCTCAGCAATTGATTTTATGTCGGATTACGTCAGTTTTACGGATCCGGAAACCCGGCAGCGGAATCTGTATTGGGACAACGCGCTGAAAACACTGGTGCTCAAAGGTCAGATCAAATTGCTTGATGGCCACACCGTTTCGAATATCGACGATATCCGGGCGCTGGACGGGCAGGACGGCAACACGATTTTCACCGAGTTCCAGTTCTCTGCAGATGGTTTGGCCTGGCATTTTCCGGATCAGCCCGGTGACATTTACCTGCGCTCCCGCGTGGTGACGAACGGCAGTCCGGGCAACTGGGGAGCCGTGACGAACCTGAAAGGGGATAAGGGCGATAAAGGTGATAACGCCACAGAGCGTTATACGTGGGTGAAATATGCCGATTCAGCGACCGGGAGTGGGTTGAGTGATTCACCGGCTGGCAAACGGTACATGGGTGTCGCGTACAACCGAACCACTGCAGCAGAATCGAACATAGCCACGGATTACAGCTGGAGCCTAATTCAGGGTGAAAAAGGGGATGCAGGCTCAACGGTTTACACCGAGTTTCAGTTTTCCTCAGATAAATCGAGCTGGCATTTTCCGGAACAAGCCGGGGATATTTATCTGCGTTCCCGCGAGGTCACGAACGGCAGTCCGGGGAACTGGGGAGCCGTGACGAACCTGAAAGGGGATAAGGGCGATAAAGGCGATAACGCGACAGAGCGTTACACCTGGGTCAAATATGCTGATTCAGCGACTGGCATCGGGTTGAGTGATTCACCGGCTGGCAAACGGTACATGGGTGTCGCGTACAACCGGACCACTGCAGCAGAATCGAACATAACCACGGATTACAGCTGGAGCCTAATTCAGGGTGAAAAAGGGGATGCAGGTTCGACGGTTTATACCGAGTTTCAGTTTTCCTCAGATAAATCGAACTGGCATTTTCCTGAACAGGCCGGTGATATTTACCTGCGTTCCCGCGAGGTCACAAACGGCAGTCCGGGGAACTGGGGAGCCGTGACGAACCTGAAAGGGGATAAGGGTGATAGAGGCCAAGATGGCCAGAACGGGCACGATGGCCAAGATGCCACAGAGCGCTTTACCTGGTTTAAATATGCCGACGGCCCGGACGGCAGCGGAATGTCAGATACAGGCACTGGAAAGGCTTACATCGGCATTGCCTACAACCAGACGACGGCAACGGAATCAACCAATCCGGCGGATTACACCTGGTCAAAAATCAAAGGCGAGGATGGTGAAGATGGTCTGCATGGTTCGCCTGGTGCCGGAGTATTCCGGATGCAGACGGAAACCGGTGTTTTTCCGACGGGAACGGAGACGGCCAACAGCCTGTTTACCAGCCATGTGGGCCGTGCGCCGGTCAAAGATGATGTGCTGAGTGTGTATTCGGTCGATGAGAACGGCTACATGTCCCAGGCTGATTCACGGATGTATGACGGCGAAAGCTGGGTGACACCGAAACTGTTTATCGACGGCGACTTGGTTGCGTTGGGCACGATTCGCGGTGAGCACATTGTGGCCGGGGTCGAATTACGTGCGCCGGTGATTAAGGGCGGTGAGGCGTTTTTCGGGGAAGGTGGCCCATACGGGGGATACAACACCCGGATCCATTCCAATGGGTTGCTGGAAACTGCCAATGCCAAAGTGAAGGGCCATATTGAAGCGACCAGTGGTTACTTCAAAGGCTCGGTCTATGTCGAGAAACTGGTCGGGGATGTGGTGGATGTAGCGGTCTGGAATATTCCAAACTATCACCGCTATCCGGTTAAACCAGGCACAAACAACTGGTTTTTTAATGGGACGATCAGCGCCCGAGCATGGACGCGAAAGTTGATTATTCCCCCCTTGTGGGTGAAAGGCCAGCAGGTCACGCGGGTGTATCTCAACGGTAGTTTTGTTGGAGATATGAATTACATCGATGTCAGCAATACCGATATCAACACTCAACTTGTTGTGACATTGCCAGCGAACCGAACGAATACCGTTTCTCTGTATGCACGGGGGACGATTTCCGGGGCGTCCGGACAAACTGTTTCTGTGCCCAAACAGCAGCTGGGCTGCCTAATCATCAAAGCTTAAATCAAACCCGCTTCGGCGGGTTTTTTCGTATTGGAGAATCATCAATGGCGTTAATCACCGGGATTTTACGGGATCC